>CAKMPG010000070.1:0-4252 GCA_927911355.1 Streptococcus mitis
CCGTGCTGGATGCCTTAGCCCTCTATTCTGCTAGCCAATTTGGAGAGTTTTTACAAGGTTTCAGCCGAGAAGTCTGCGGAAGAATTTCAACATATCCAAGCTTTGAAAAGGCAAACTGCCCAACACTATCCAGCTCTGAAACTTTTTGATGGGCTGATGTACCGCCACATCAAGCGAGACAAATTGACCGAGGCAGAACAAGCCTATCTTGAAAAATCATGTCTTTATTACTTCGGCTTTGTACGGAGTCGTTCCAGCCTTGTCGCCTATGTCCCCTCACCGTTTGGACTTTTTGATGAAGTTAAAAGTCGCTGGTAAGACTTTGAAGAGCCATTGGAAGGCAGCCTATGATGAGGCTATGAATGGTGAAGACCTAATTTTCTCTCTCTTGTCGTCCGAGTTTGAGACTGTGTTTTCTAAGGAAATCAGAGAAAAAATGGTGACCTTCAAATTCATGGAGGATAGAGGTGGTCAGCTGAAGATTCATTCAACCATTTCCAAGAAAGCGCGTGGTGCCTTCCTAACATCTCTAATAGAAAATCAAGTACAAACTGTGGAGGAAGCACGTCGCTTGAACTTTGCCGGATTTGCCTACCGAGAAGATTTGTCACAACCACAGGAATTGGTTTTTGTTAAGGAAGTTTAGAAATCAGATAAGAGAAAAAGTCAGCAGGATTATGCTGACTTTTTTCTAGCTTATAAAGTATTGGACAAATGAATCTCATTTGATAAAGTATTAAGATGATTAACCAAATCCATTATTGACAGATGATTTTGACAAATAAACTTCTTGGTAATTCCTGGAATATAGAAATTAGACACGATGATATCATAACCTGTCTGATTTAAAATCTCAGGACTCGTTTCCAATTCATCCCAAGTATCGAAGGTAAAGCGGTTATTACAGTAGTAGGAAAGCATATCAACAAAGGTAAGGGATATAGCATGGTCAAAATTACTGATAATCAAAACCTTGATAGGTGGTTGATTTTCTAACAACTGAGTAGAGAGGTTTTCAGCATGGGTTAAGATGGTGTACATCAAGTGTTCCAACTGTTCAGGATGGTCATGCTGTCCAATCGCCTGACGGTATTGGGCTAGTTCTTGACGTGCACTCCCCATAAAGTCTGGGAAGTAAACTTCAAATTTTTTAATCGTCAATGCTTTTTGTTCAAATAAGATTGGGGTAGAAAAGATTTCCTGTCTTTCAAAGAAAGCAGTGTTGTGTAAATGCCAAATCAGCTCATCGTGGTTAGTAAAAGTAATCTTATATTGTTTTGCTAGGCGTTCTAATATTTGACTAAGTAATTGGTATGAGTATCTAGCTTCACTGTTTTCTTCTAATGAATTAAAGAACTCTTGAGGATCTAAGAAAAGATTGTTTTGAATAAAGGAAATAAAAATTTGTGCGATGATATCTGGAGTGATTTCCAGTCCCAGTTTTTCAGAAAAATGGACAAGTATCTCCTCAAAGTTTGGAATACTCATCAAAAGAGGGTAGTATTCATCGTTAAAATGATTGGGTAAGTCGACGAAATGACCACTTTTGATGCGGTAAATACTGATAGCTATCATCAATTTATACATTCTATAAATTGAAAATCGCATCGGGTAATTCGTGATTTTATAGAAGAAATCAGCAAACTCTGTTAAATCCTCCTCAGGAAGGTCAGGAAAAGGCCAGTCTAGGAAATAATAGCGCTCAGAAAAATATTGGGCAAAAAATAGCGAATATCCGTTTCATTACCAAGAATTGCAGTAGGGGTAAAAGATAATTCAATCTGAAATTGTGATGATAGAGTTTTTGTAATATTTCGGCCTAATCGATAGAGGTTGGCATTACTTGAGTGAAGATTTTCAACTGTTCGATAAATAGGTAGCCCCTCATTGAAGAACATATACTCTAGTAATTGAAAAGATTGGGAATGGGCTAGAAAATATTGATAAATATCTTCTACACTAGTGTTAACATCTAAATCAATCATAATTCCGTTAACGGAAGATTGGATGTCAATATTTGGGAAAGCTGTTCGTAATTCATTTAAATCATTTTTTAGGATTCGTTCTGTACATCCTAATTTTTCGGCAAGTGCATGTAACCTTATCCAATTACGATTCTGAATTAAGGTTTCCATTAAACGTAATTGTCTTTGGTCTTTTGTGGATAAAAGGTTGCGCATTTAGGTATTTCCTCCTAAATTATATTGTATCATAATTATGATTCTTTTGTACAAAAAAACAAGAATTAAAAATATGTACATTAAATTCAAAAAAAAAAAAAAATATGGCTCCATGGTACAAAAATCAGATATATTAATTTCATAGATAATATTGATTAATGGCTCAAATAGTTGTAAAGTGTAAACTATAAATTACTATCTAGGAGTTTGAAATGAAACATTCACATAAGAAATCATTTGACTGGTATAGCATGCAACAACGATACTCTATTCGTAAGTATCACTTTGGTGCGGCTAGTGTCTTGCTCGGGACAGCCTTAGTCTTGGGAACTGCTGCCAATGCGCAATCAGTACAAGCAGAGGAACAACATCCTGAGGCAACTAATAGTGTCTCTGTTGATAAGGATAAGGTAGATGAAGCTACTAAACCAGCAGAAGTTTCTACACCTAAAAAAGAAACAACTTATGCAGCTCCAACTGTTGCTAACCCAGTAGAAACGACTCCAGCTAAAACTGAAGAAGCTACTAGACCAGCAGAAAAAGTTGAAGAAGCAAAAGACAAAAAAGAAGCAAGTCATCAAGATGCTGTTGACAAGTCAAAATTGTTAACAGCTCTTTCACGTGCTAAAAAATTAGAAAGTAAGTTATATACAGAAGCAAGTGCTGCTAACTTGCAAGCAAGTATCCAAGCTGGTCAAAGCTTGCTTGGGAAAGCAGATGCATCTGAAGCTGAAATATCAGCAGCAGAGACATCTATCCAATCGGCTATTATTGGTCTAGAACTTCGTTCTAACTCTGATAAAGGAACTGTATCAGAAACTCCTGTAGTGAAGAAAGCTGACACAGCAGAAGCCAAAGAAGAAGCTAAGCCAGTTGCAACAACGACTGACCGTTCAGCTGTTGATAGTAGCGTTTTAGCAACTAATGCACCTGCCAAAGTAGAAACAACTTCAGCTCCAAAATCTACTAATGAAATCTTGAAACCAGGTTTGAGCCTTTCTGATGCTCGCCAAAATCCAGCTATCCGTAAGGAAGACTTGGATAAAGGTCATAGTGGCTTTAGAGCGGCTAGCAATCCAGCCAACCCAATTGTCTCAGGTTCTGGAAATACAGTTGCATTTTCAGACATCAGCCAAGGTGGTCGTAGTTATAGTTTCCGTGGCTACGGGAACTCACGTGGTGGTAATTCAATTCATTACGATGTAACAACAGTACGTCAAGGTAATAAATTGAATTTCACAATCAAATATTCTGGTCCGGGCGAATTTGTTAATAATAACTTTATCTTGGATAAAGGGGATGGATTTGGAAATCCTTCCAATGCGACAATCACAACTCCAAGGTTAAGAGATCAATCAAAACCTATTAGCCAAGGTGCCAACTACGTATCTCACTCAGGATACAGTATGACCTCTGCTACTTCAACAAATACGGAACAAACAATCAGATTTAGTTTGCCAATCAATAATCCAAATGGTGACTTGTCTGTTCGTTTGAAACCTGTTACTTTTAACGTGGACCAAGGTGGTGGCGGTGCCGCTACTAGCAATGACCCATACAGCAACTCCAACTATTATCATAGAGCAAATCCACTATACTTGGATGCAAACCCTTATGGTGGTACTAATAATAAGACTGTTTCAGAAGACATTGATTTCCAAACAGTCTACCTTCAACTAGTAAATTACCAGAAGGTCAAACTAGATTAGTTCGAGAAGGTGAAAAAGGACAACGTCAAATTACCTATAAAGTTCATCGATTTGGTAACGAAACACTTTTAGGATTGCCAATTAGTAATTCTGTTACTAAAGAAGCTAAGCCACGTATTATGCAAATTGGTGTGGCTAAAGAGCTAATCGATACAGTAAAACCACGTGTTGATCAAAATAAAGTTGGTGATACAAATAACCTCACTTTCTATCTTGATAACGATGGAAATGGTGTTTATACTGAAGGCGTAGACGAACTTGTTCAAAAAATTGCTATTAAAGATGGAGCCAAGGGTGAAAAAGGGGACCAAGGTGGTGGCGGTGCCGCTACTAGCAATGACCCATACAGCAACTCCAACTATT
>CAKMPG010000071.1:0-10085 GCA_927911355.1 Streptococcus mitis
CTTTGACCACCGAATCCAACACGATTAACAACATTGTCAAACAGTGACTTTTTCAATCCATCACCGTTAAAAACACTGCTCTCACCATTTTGATATTCATATCCACCTGGTTCTGTAATAATTTCCTCTATACCAGACTGACTAAAGATAAAGGCTGCAGTATTTTCTGGAATAAAAATCTTGGATCCGTTGGAAATAACACCTGCAGATCCCTTCGTATTGACACCCCTACCATTATTACTTTCTTGAACAATACCGGGACTTACAGCTGTATGTTCATCAAAAGCTTGAACTGTGATAATTTCTTTCCACTGATCTGCAAATGTCCCACCAATAGAATCTGTAATTGCTTTTATCAACCCCATTTAATTGCCCCCTTATAAACTCTGATCCATATCACAATAGGCACATCTTACTGTTTGCTTCACTTGGCCTGACAAAGGTGCTCCACAAAAGCTACACTTGGTTGAAATCTTTTCTGGCTCTGCATCCTTAATCCCAAGTCCTGCTTTAAAAGTGTCAAATGTATCCTTAAATGTTTCTGCCAAAACATCTGCTCCAAACAAGCTGCTATCCCCCAAGGTTTCAAAATTGCTTGTATCACCTGAAATCAATTTAATAATGTTTCTAGCCCACTTGTCAGTATCCTTAGTATTATTAAATGCAAAGATAGCTTGTCCGCCATTATAATAAATTTCTAGCCGTTTCACACCATTGGTTTTGGTTACTGAAACTTGAGGTTTCCCTTCAAAAATTTTAATCTGGTTAATGGGTATGGTAACTTGGTCTTTTTTTCCTCCCCAAAAACCTTTTTTGATATGTATTAAGTGTAGATTCGTTAAAATTAATTCATCTGTAGACAAACCATTTTTCCCAAACTCACATGGTCACTATTCATAACCATGTATTCATGTGGCAATAATTGATAATCCATCTTGAACCCCACTCTTCCTATTAAAGACTAGCTTTCCACTGCTCCACTTGCTCATGTAGATTGTCACGATAATCTTTTAGAGTCTTAATAACTTCTTCTTTCCCTTGAATCGGTGCTTTCTTGAGTGGACCATATTGTTTTTTTCAGATCTTCCATCTCTTTTTTTAGTGCTATCTTTTAGTTCTGGATAGCAGCGCCTATCTTCTAAAACTGTCCCTTTAAAAGGCTTCGTCTGCTTCTGTATAGTAATTATCGATTATTTTCTCATTCATAATCAAGTAATCTTCATAAGTTTTTATAGACTCAATTGTCGCATCACTAACATCTTGTGGGTTGAAATCGCCTGAACTGAGTTTTTCTTTTGCTTTGGCAAGCAACCCTTTCTTTTCAGAACTACTAGATGAAGCTTCTGTTTGATTCTCACTAGAAGAGCTACTTGTTTTTTCAGATAGAGAACTACAAGCAACTAGGGTAGAGACGGAAAGACATAGCAAAGCTAAACGACAAACTTTTTTTACATTATTCATTAATAGAATCTCCTTTTATTTATGAAATCATCATATCATATTTGCTAAAAAAAAAAAGCATTTTCTAATTAGCTAACCTTTAAAAATACAGAATTCTAGTTATAGTATATTGAATCTAGAATAGTAGGAAACGATTGCTAAAACATTTTTAGAAATTAATTTGATTTTCAATCCACTATAAAAGAATATTTTCCCATTTCAAATTCCACCTATTTTCCCCCACCAAAAAGAGGGTTACCCCTCCTTTTTAGTTCTTATCCAGATTGCGTAGCATTTCGTCAATCTTGTTTCCATACTCGATGGACTCGTCTTTGACGAAGGTCAAATCTGGGATTTTGTACAATTTCAAATTGCGACCAAGTTCACGTTTGATGGTACCAGTTGCTTTTTCAAGCCCGATTTGGGCTTTTTGATTATCCGAAGCAAGATTACTCAAAATGGTGTAGTAAACCTTGGCAACAGACAAGTCACCTTGCATCTGAACATCTGTGATCGTCACACCTTGGACACGCGGATCACGGACTTTCTTTTGCAAAATCTCATTGACTTCACGCTTGATTTCCATGCCCACACGATCCGTACGAAAATGATTTACCATGATATTCCTTTCTCTACTTTGAACCAAAAGCTAGGCCAGCAGACCTAGCTATTTTTAAACTTCTTGATTTTCATTTCAAATTGAAACGAAGTTCAATTTGAAATCATCTGCTTCTTTCGCCGTGGTGAAAGTGATGGAACTGATTTATCAGTCCCATCACAGGGGATTTTTGAGACCCTAGGCTCAAAAATAAGCAATGAAACCATCGGTTTGCTTGCGTCCCTCACCACCTAAGAAAGGAGCAAAAATCTTATCTCTTGATTTCTTCCATGACATACGCCTCAATCACATCATCAGTCTTGATATCATTGTAGCCGTCAATCATCAATCCACCTTCACGACCGTTTGTAACTTCTTTGACGTCGTCTTTGTAGTGTTTCAAGCTTGCAAGTTCACCGTCATAGATAACGACACCGTCACGGATAACACGAACTTTAGAGTCACGGGTAACCTTACCGTTGATAACCATGAATCCACCAATGGTTCCCACTTTAGATACCTTGAAGGTTTCACGGATAACTGCTTCACCGATAACTTTTTCTTCGAATTCTGGATCAAGCATCCCTTTCATAGCTTCTTCCATCTCTTCGATAACCTTATAGATAATACTGTGGAGACGGATTTCTACATCGTCAGCTTCGGCTTGTTGACGAGCTTGTGGTGTAGGACGTACGTTGAAACCAACGATGAAAGCATTTGAAGCTTCAGCAAGGGTCACGTCAGATTCGTTGATGGCACCGACAGCTGAGTGAACGATGGTCACTTTGACACCTTCCACATCGATTTTTTGAAGTGAGGCAGAAAGGGCTTCAACAGAACCTTGTACATCGGCCTTGATGATAACGTTAACTGACTTAAGTTCACCAGCTTTAAGCGTATCAAAGAGGTTTTCAAGGCTGACACGTTGGGTAGCTTGACGTTGTTTCATAAGGGCACGTTTTGCACGCTCTTCACCGGCTGCACGCGCAGATTTTTCATCCTCGTAAACGGCAAAGTGGTCACCCGCCATTGGCGCTTCGTTCAAACCTGTGATAGAAACTGGTGTTGATGGTCCAGCAACTTTAACACGACGACCAAGGTCATTGGTCATAGCACGGACACGACCGAAAGTATTTCCGACAACGATTGGGTCTTGAACATTCAAGGTACCTTGTTGCACAAGAAGGGTTGCAACCGCACCTTTCCTTTATCCAAGCGCGCTTCGATAACTGTACCAATCGCACGAACTGTTGGGTCTGCCTTGAGTTCTTGGATTTCAGCCACAAGAAGGACTGTTTCCAACAATTCTTCGATGTTTTGGTTGAATTTAGCCGAGATTTCAACAAATTCAGAATCTCCGCCCCAAGCTGTTGACATAACTCCATGCTCTGCCAATTCACCGATAACACGTTCTGGGTTGGCACCTGGTTTATCAATTTTGTTGATGGCTACGATGATTGGAACGTTGGCCGCTTTTGAGTGGTTGATGGCTTCGATAGTCTGAGGCATAACCCCGTCATCTGCCGCTACAACCAAGATAGTAATATCGGTAACAGACGCACCACGCGCACGCATCGATGTAAAGGCCGCGTGTCCTGGTGTATCAAGGAAGGTGATCTTCTTGCCATTTTCCACAATTTGGTAGGCACCGATATGCTGAGTGATACCACCTGCTTCACCTGTCGCAACACGAGAGTTACGAAGGGTATCTAGGAGAGTTGTTTTACCGTGGTCAACGTGTCCCATGATAGTTACAACTGGTGGACGCTCAACCAACTCATCTTCATTAAGATAACCATCTTCGACAAAGAAACGTTCGATATCGGCATTATCCACTTCAACCTTTTGTTTGGCTTCGATACCATAATCCACCATGAGGAGTTCAATTGTTTCCCCATCCAAGGATTGGTTTTGTGTGGCCATGACACCCATCATAAAGAGTTTCTTAACGATTTCAGCTGGTTCACGTTTGATACGTTTTGCGATTTCCGCAACGGTCATACCATCTGTATATTCAAATTCTGTTGGCAATTCATGGAATTTACGTTCTGTAACAGGTTTTGGAGCCTGATTACGATTGTTCTTGTTATTGCCTTTTTTGTTCTTCTTGTTGTTATTCCAGTTACTATTTCTTTGATTTCTCACTTGATTTTGACTACTTCGATTCTTTTGTTGTTTTCTAGGACCATCTTCTTCGCGATCGTAATCATCGCGTTCTTTGTCTGGTCGGGCTTGCTTCTTACGACGTGTATCCACTGCAGGTTCTTTTTTCTCAGGGACGACTTCAACCACTGCTTGAACTTGCTGTGCTTGTTGCGCTTGTTCAGCTAACTTAGCCGCTTCTTCAAAGATTTCCTCTGGCTCCTTGCGTTTGTTAGCTTGGGCCAAGGCTTCTTTGGCAGCCTGAGTCTGCTTGAAACGTTCCTCACTTGAACGGGCATATTCTGCATTTTGCTCTGCTTTTAGGGCTGCTGCACGGGCTTTAAAGTCAACACGTGGAGCCGCTTGATGTGGACGTTTGTCCTCTTGTTGACGGCGCTCATTACCACGATTTTGCTGACCTTGCTGTTTCTTAGCTTGGTCGTTAAAACGGCGATTGTCGCGGTTTCCTTGACCTTGTTTTCCACCATTGCGACCGTCGTTTTTCTGACGGTTTCCGTTTTGTTGTTGGTCACGGTTATTGCCCTTATTTTGCTTGCGTCGTTCTGCCTGCTCTTTGGCACGGGCTTCACGCTCAGCCTTAAAATTACGGCTTTGCGGTTTAGCTGCTACTTTTTCTGCCTTCGGAGCGACTGGATCAGCTGGTTTTACCTCTTCCTTAGCTACAGCTGGTTTAGCTGGTTCAGATTTCTCGACTTTCTTTTCTGCACTTGCTTTTGGTGCTGCAGGTTTTGCTTCTACTTTCGGAGCAACAGGTTTAAAGCTGGCAGCGATTTTTACAGCGACAGCTTCTTCCACACTTGATGAGTGGCTTTTCACATCCAAGCCCAACTCTTTTGCACGCGCTACAACTTCTTTGCTTTCTTTTCCAAGTTCTTTTGCGATTTCGTACAATCTTTTCTTAGACAAATCATGTCCTCCTCTTCTATTCCATAAGAGACCTCATTTTCTTTGTAAATCCAGCATCTGTTACAGCCAAAACCTTTCTCGATTTCCCGACTGCTATGCTTAATTCCAGTGTTGAAAACACGGTTACAATTTCTACTTGATAATAATGACTTTTATCTTGAATCTTCTTGGTCAGATTGGGTCCAGCATCATGGGCTAGAAAGACCAACTTGGCCTTGCCATCTTGAATGGCCTTAACCACCAATTCTTCACCCGATATGATACGCCCTGCTCTCTGAGCAAGTCCCAAGAGATTGCTTATCTTTTGCTTATTCAAGTCCTAACTCTCTTCTTTTCACTTTGTGATCCACATAAGCGATCAACTCATCATAAAAGCTTTCTTCCACTTCCATGTCAAAGCTACGGTTAAAGACCTTCTTCTTTTTAGCCTCTAGGGCTTCTTTATTGTCTAGCTTGATGTAAGCGCCGCGGCCATTGGCCTTACCTGTCGGATCGATAAAGACTTGTCCTTCCTTGTTCTTGACAATACGGAGCAAATCACGCTTATCAATCACTTCGTTAGACACAACAGACTTGCGCAAAGGGATTTTTCTCGTTTTCATCTTTCCCTCCTCTAGCAGCTTTTATTCTTCTACAGTATCGTTTTCTGATCCCAAATCTACCGAACCAGCTTCTTCCATGGCTTCAAATTCGCTAGCAGACTTGATATCGATACGGTAACCAGTCAAGTGAGCCGCCAAGCGAACATTTTGTCCACGACGACCGATAGCAAGAGAAAGCTTGTTATCAGGAACAACCACCAAGGCACGTTTGCTATCGTTTTCATCAAAGATAACTTGATCAACCTCAGCAGGAGCGATGGCATTGTAGATAAATTCAGCTGGATCAGCTACCCATTCGATAACGTCGATATTTTCTTCGATTGGCACCATACGGTCGCTCTTAGCATCATAGCGAGCTGGGTGGAATTTGCTAGTAATCTTCTTGATATTCGCTCCACCACGTCCAACAATTGTACCGATAGCGTCTACGTTTGGATTGTGACTACGAACCGCAACCTTCGTACGGTCACCAGCTTCACGAGCTACGCTCATGATTTCAACAGTTCCATCATAAACTTCTGGAATTTCTTGCTCCATCAAGCGTTTAATCATTTCTGGATGGCTACGGCTAACAAAGACGTTAACACCACGAGGGTTGTCTTCAACCTTGTAGACATAAACTTCGATACGATCATGAGAAGCAAAAACTTCTCCAGGGATTTGGTCTTGTTTTGACAATTGGGCTTCGATGCTGCCAAGGTTAACATAGATAAAGCGATTATCAAAGCGTTCTACTGTACCAGACATGATTTCTTGCTCATGTTCTTTGTAAGTATTGTAAGTGATGGCACGTGTTTGCTTGCGCATTTTTTCCATGATGGTTTGTTTGGCAGATTGGGCTGCTACACGACCAAACTCAGCAGGTGCTTCTTCAAACTTGATTTTATCTCCAAGTTCATAGGCTGAATTGATGGCAAGAGCATCTTTCAAGCTGATTTCCAAACGGCTATCAAATACTTCATCAACCACTTCACGGACAGTATAGACTGTAAAGTCACCTGTTTTTTCATTGAAGTCAATAGCTACGCTGTCTGATTGACCATAGCGTCTGCGATAAGCGGAACGAAGCGACTCTACTACTGCGTCGATGATATCTTCTTTTTTGATTCCCTTGTCTTCTTCCAAAATGCGGAAGGCCTCTAGCATTTCTTTACTCATGTTTTCTTCACTTTTGAATCCTCAAAAGCTATCCTTTCTTTTTCTATAATTTTACTGCTAAACGTGCTTTTGATACTAAACTGTATGGAATTTGGACGGTTTTCTTACGCGTCTTGTCCATATATTCCATGGTCAACTCGTCCTCTTCAAAGGCCAACAAGGTTCCTTCAAAGACCTTTTGCTTATCGATGGCTTGGTAGAGCCCGACATGAATGTATTTCCCAACCGCTCCAGAGACAGCATCCTTGGTTTTCAAAGGACGTTCCAAGCCTGGACTGGTGATTTCTAGGAAATATTGTTCTGGGAAGGGATCTGGCTTGATGGTGTCTAAGACAGGACTGATAATTTCTGTCAAGTCTGTCGTGTCGTTCAAGGTAATTCCTTCAGGTTTATCTACAAAAATACTGAGAATCATGTCACTGCCAATCTTTCCATACTCGATATCCACGAGTTCGAAAGGTGCTTGGATGACAGGTTCTACAACTTCTCTGACTAATTCTACGATTGTTGCGATTGCGTCCACCTCCTCATAAGCAAGAGGCGAAGATATTTCCCCGCCTCTCTTTTCATATTCTTACTCTTAGTATAGCACGTTTGCCAGCTTATGTAAAGCAAAAGCACTTATACAGCCTGATTTCAGGCTATTTCTTAAAATTCTGCCTCAACACGGTAGATAACTTGCCCCTTGTTGGAGAATTTTTGCTCGTATTCTGTCATGACATTGCCTTCAAAATCACTGGCATGTAAATCAAGCCAGACACCATTGAGCTTCATGCCATACTGAGAAAAGCTCACTAGGCTGTACTCAAACAAGCCACGATTATCCGTCTTGAAATGAATTTCTCCATTTTCAGGCAAGATACGTTTGAAGGTATCCAAGAAGGTCTTGTAGGTCAAACGACGCTTTTCATGGCGTTTTTTAGGCCAAGGATCTGAAAAGTTCAGATACAAACGATCAATCTCACCGTCTTCAAAGTAGTCAGTCAAGTCAGAACCATCTACCCACAAGAGCTTAATGTTCGGTACTCCAACTTCAAGCACCTTGTCCAAAGCGTAGCTCAAAACAGACTTTTGAATATCAATCCCGATATAGTTGATGTCAGGGTTTTGCTTAGCCATACCTGAAACAAAGGCTCCCTTTCCACTTCCAACTTCCACATGAATGGGGTTGTCATTGCCAAACAAGTCCCGCCATTTTCCCTTGGCTTCCAAGGGATTGAGGACCACATACTGGGGATTTGCCTCTAGTAATTCTGTCGCCCCTTTACGATTTCTAACTCTCATCTTCTCTTTCCATACTTGTCTCGGAAGTGACGCAAGCCATGGATCTCCCGATTGACATTTTCTAAATCTTGGTTCATATAATACTTGGAAATCTGGCTCAAATAAGACAATTGACCGTACCAATACAATTTATTTAATACCGTTTGATTGTACTTGTAACCGTAGTAGGTCAACCATTCCTTCCACTGATGTTCTGGAATATAATGGCAGAGCATATGGGCCACATCAAACATGCGGTCGGTCAAGCGAACCGAATCCCAATCTACCAAATAAATCAAGCCACTGTCTGTCTCAATCCAATTACTATGTCGTACATCTCCATGGACAATGGTCGCATAGTCCTCTCTAAATCCTGGAATAGTCTGACGTAAATCAGCCATCACTTCACTGATAAAATGATTTTTACGCAAAGCATCTGGAGCCGTTTCCTGCCAAGACTGTAGTAAATCTACAGGTGTTTCCATGGCATATCCCAACCGACTCAACTGTGTCATCAACGGACGTGAGCGATGAAGACGGGTTAAAATATTGACGATTTGCTTACGATTCATATCATAGGGGGTCAATATCTTGCCTGTCAACCATTCTTGAGCACACATATCACGCCCATCTGCCAAACGGCGACTCCATAATAATTGTGGAGCAATTTGTTCTCTAGCTAGTCCAGGTAGGATTGGAGAGGTGTTCATTTTTACAAAGATACGCTTCCCATCGGGATAGCTACCCATATAAGCCTTGCCACTTTTCCCAGGTATGGGAGTCAGTGTTAGCTCATTATCACCCAAATCCATTTCTTTCCTCCGTATAAAGTTTCCTTACTATTCTACTAGTTTTTGGCCTATTCGTCAACCGCTCCACGCCCGATTCTCAAAGAAAAGCATCTGGATTGGCTTGGGTATCATTATAGAAAGAAAAAGGCAAGCACCGTCTTCTGCTTACCTTTTCATGATTTTTTATAAATAATATAAGAGTGGCCAACTGTTGTAAAACATGTGGACTAGAGTAGAAACCCATAGGTTTTGGCTCTTTTTATAAGCAAAGCCCAGTAACAAGCCCCCAAGTAGATAAAAAATAAACGAAGGGACATTAGAAGGTCCATGCATGAAAGAAAAGAGAGAGGAAGTTAGCACAAGCCCTAACCAAGAATTGTCAAAAACGGCACCTTGAAGAAGTCCTCTGAAAATGAGTTCCTCCTGGATGGGACCAAAAACTGAGGAAGTCAAAATCAAAGACAGGGAAATTCCTCTGCTGACTTCCGCCAAGTGTTGAACTCCTGCGCCAGAAGAAATAGCGAAGAAATGAATATAAACCAGCGTCTCAACCACACTTAGAAGAAAGATTGCAATGAAAAGCAAAAGGTCTTTCTTGCTTAACATCCCAAAAGAAATCATTTCAAACTTTCTAGCATAAACAACACTCAGAGAGGTTACTAGAAGACTTACAATAATCAATGCAGACTCATTTTGAAAAAAATCCCATGGTTAATCGTATAAGGAACTGTAATGACGATTAGTAGTACTAAAAATCTAAAGCACAAAGCATGAAATTTATCAAAAAACTTCATAAAATTATCCTCCTCAACAAACAAACTTCCCTACAAGTCATCCTTGAGCTCTAGTCTTTCCAAAACAAACCATTTGAGTAACCAAAATCCGACCACATAGCCAGCCCCTAAGAATATAGCCATTAAAGCTAGCATGGAATTTAGGGAATTAAAGACCACCGCAGATACAAAGGTTAGCACAAAAACATTAAAGGCAATGGTGTCAGAAGCCAAGACTAGAATATAAGGTGTCAACCAGTCTAAGGTTTTGGAATCTAGGAAAAATAAGTGTTTATACATGATGACCTCCTCTTGTCAGACTCTAGACTAGTCCAATATTAAGAAGAAATCTCTTCCCCTACTTTTTATAATACTTCAAGCCCCAAATGAG
>CAKMPG010000072.1:0-5931 GCA_927911355.1 Streptococcus mitis
TAAGCTGGGCAAATTATTTCCAGTTTCAATTCGACCCAACTGACGAACAGTAAGTTCTTTTTCATCTCCACAAAAGGCTTCCCTACTCAAGCCTTTTTCAGTCCGTAAGGTACGAATTCGTTTCCCGATTTCTAATTACTCATAATAAGCCTCTTCAAATTCTAATTTGATATTCAAATAACTGCTTGTATACGTTTCCATTTTAACACACTTTCTTACAATTTTCAGAAAAAATAATTATAAGGAATAGTTTTTAAGCCACCACTCTATATAGATAATCCTTTCGATGTAGTATCAAAGATCTATTTCTACAAAAGTAATCAAAAAAGCGAATTTCAATCGAAACTCGCTTTTTTACAAAATTGTATTAGTATAAATCTTTTATCTTAGTTCAAGTGCCAGATATCTTCGTTATACTGAGCGATTGTACGGTCAGATGAGAAGAATCCTGCTTTAGAAATGTTAACGATGACTTTATCCAACCATGCGTCACGGTCTTCATAGTCAGCCAACATTTGCTCTTTGACTTTGATGTAGTCTTCCAAGTCAAGAAGAGTCATGAACCAGTCTTTGTTGATCAATTCCTTGTAAAGACGTTCCAAGCGCTCTTTGTTTCCAGCTGCAAGAACTGCATCGCTAACGATGAAGTCAACCAATGGTTTGATAGCTTCACGAGCGTAGAATTCGCTTGATTTGTAAGCTGCTTTTTCGTAAAGGTCGATAACAGTTTCTGAATCTTCACCAAAGATGTAGATATTTTCGTCGCCAACCAACTCAGCGATTTCCACGTTAGCACCGTCCATAGTACCAAGTGTCAAAGCTCCGTTCAACATGAATTTCATGTTACCAGTACCTGAAGCTTCTTTAGAAGCAAGTGAGATTTGTTCTGAGATATCACATGCTGGGATAAGGAAGCTTGCTGCAGTAACGTTGTAGTTTTCAACCATAACTACTTGCAAGTGTGGAGCTACTGCTGGATCATTAGCAATAACTTCTGACATGCAAAGGATTAAGTGAATGATGTCTTGAGCGATTGTGTAGGCTGGAGCTGCCTTACCACCAAAGAAGATTGTGATTGGGCGAGCAGGGATGTTACCAGCTTTGATGTCAAGGTATTTGTGGATAACGTACAAAGCGTTCATTTGTTGGCGTTTGTACTCGTGAAGACGTTTGATTTGGATGTCAAAGATAGAGTTTGGATTGATTTCCACACCTTGGTGTTCTTTCAAGTGACGAGCCAATTTACGTTTGTTGTGAGCCTTGATGCTTTCCAATTTTTCTTTGACAGCTGCTTTGTCTTCGTAAGACAAGAGTTTTTCAAGCTCATCTGCTTCATGGTGCCAACCTTCTCCAAGAATCTCATCCAAGTAGTGAGACAAGCTTGGGTTAGCATGCATGAGCCAACGACGGAAAGTGATACCGTTTGTTTTGTTGTTGAATTTTTCTGGGTAAAGGTCGTAGAAAGCTTTCAACTCAGAGTTCTTCAAGATTTCAGTGTGAAGTGCTGCTACTCCGTTAACGCTGTATCCGTAGTGGATATCCATGTGAGCCATGTGAACACGTCCACTCTCGTCAATAATTTGAACAGCTGGATCTTTGTATTCTGCTTTCACGCGACGGTCCAATTCTTCGATGATTGGTACCAAGTGAGGAACCACTTCTTGCAAGAATTCAAGAGGCCATTTTTCAAGGGCTTCAGCAAGGATTGTGTGGTTAGTGTAGGCAGTCATGTTACGAACGATTGAGATTGCTTCGTCAAGCTCGATACCACGAGCAGTCAAAAGACGGATCAACTCAGGAATAACCATTGATGGGTGAGTATCGTTGATTTGGACAACTGCGTAGTCAGCAAGGTCATGCAAGTTGCTTCCTTTTTCGATTGCTTCGTCGATGATCAATTGCGCACCGTTTGAAACCATGAAGTATTGTTGGAAGATACGGAGCAATTCACCTTGACGGTCACTATCATCTGGGTAAAGGAAGAGAGTCAAGTTGCGAGCGATATCTGTCTTGTCAAAGTTGATACCGTCTTTAATGATTGAAGAATCAACTGAATCCAAGTCAAACAAACGCAAGCGGTTCTTAGTTTCTGTCTTGTAACCAGGTACATCGATATCGTAAAGAGTTGATGTCAATGTGAAGTGAGCAAATGGCACTTGGTAGCTACGGCTTGAGCGAACCAACCAGTTTTGCTCTGTCAACCATGCGTTTGGAATTGTTTCTTGTTGGTTGTTTTTAAGAACTTGTTGGAAAAGACCGTAGTGGTAGTTAAGACCAACACCGTCACCGTTCAAACCAAGAGTAGCAATTGAGTCGATAAAGCAGGCAGCCAAACGTCCCAAACCACCATTACCAAGAGATGGTTCCAATTCAACTTCTTCAACTTCGATCAAGTCTTTACCTGCAGCTGCAAGTTCTTTTTTAACATCGTCGTAAAGACCAAGGTTGATCAAGTTGTTTGACAAAAGTTTACCAATCAAGAACTCAGCTGAGATGTAGTAAACTTTTTTCTTACCAGTGTTAACTGGTTTTTGACTACTTGCAAGCTTGCTGTAGTTAAGAAGAGCCAGGTAAAGCTCTTCATTGCTACATTCTGCAATGGTTTTATTGTAACGATTTTGTACAAATTCTTGTAGTGATAACATGTTTAAGGTGTCTCCTGATATTGTATTATTTCTTTAAATCTACCAAATTTTCATTGATTCGGCGATAGATTGTTGTCAAGTCAAGCAAGCCTTCCTCGACAGCTGGTGTCAATTGATCTTCAGTCATACGCCAAGACCAGTTTCCACCAAGGGTAGATGGGAAGTTCATACGAGCTGCCTCATCCAATTCTAGCAAATCTTGCATAGTTGCAATTGCCATGAAGCTAACTGATGAAAAGACTGTACGAAGCATAGCATGTGGCACTGTTTCGTATTCTTTACGGTTAGTGTAACGAGCCATGTATTCACGAGTCGCATCATCGATCTCGTTACGGTACCAACCAAGGACCGTATTGTTATCGTGTGTTCCTGTGTACATAACTGAGTTAGCAGGTGCCAAGTGTGGGCTATCGATGCTTTCGTCCTCTGGGTTGAAAGCAAATTGAAGAATCTTCATTCCTGGGAAGCCAGTGCGTTCACGCAATTCAATAACTTCATCTGTCATGAAACCAAGATCTTCTGCGATGATGTTTAGCTCACCAAGCTCTTCCTTAACGGCTGCAAAGAGCTTGTAGCCAGGACCTTTCACCCACTCACCAGGTGCTGCTGTATCAGAACCAGCAGGGATTTCCCAGTAAGATTCGAAACCACGGAAGTGGTCGATACGAACGATGTCGTAGATTTTGAAGCTTTCACGCAAGCGTTCAATCCACCATTGTAGCCGTCTTTGTCCATTGCTTCCCAGTCATAGATTGGGTTACCCCAAAGCTGACCAGTTGCAGAAAACTCATCTGGTGGGCATCCTGCGATGCAAGTAGCCTTACCGTTGACATCTGTCTTGAAGAGATGTGGATTTGCCCACATATCGCTTGAATCTTCCGCTACGTAGATTGGCATGTCTCCAACGATTTCGATGTGGTTGTCGTTAGCGTAAGCTTTCAATTTCAACCATTGTTGGAAGAAGAAGTATTGAGTCACACGGTGGTAAACCAACTTGTCTGCCAATTGCTCACGGTAACTTTCAAGTGCTGAAGCTTTACGAGCACGAGCATCTGCATCTGGCCATTCAGTCCAAGCAAGATTGTCAAAATGCTCCTTGATAGCCATATACTCTGCAAAGAGTTCAAGCCATGATTGGTTGTCTTGAGCAAATTTCTCAAAATCTTTAACATCTCCTACTTCCAAGAAACGTTTTTACCGCTTTTTCTAAAAGAGGACGACGTGCATAGTAGATTTTCGCATAGTCAACTTCAGATGCATCGCTACCAAAGTCAACCCCTTCAAGGTCACTTGCTTGCAACAAGCCTTGTTCCACCAAGATATCTAAATCGATAAAATGAGTGTTCCCTGCGAAGGCTGAGAAAGATTGGTAAGGAGAATCTCCGTAACTAGTTGTTCCTAGTGGAAGGATTTGCCAGTAACGTTGTTTTGTGCGAACCAAGAAATCAACGAAGTCGTAAGCACTTTTACCAAATGATCCGATTCCGTATGCCCCTGGAAGAGAAGAAATGTGCATCAACACACCACTTTGACGTTTTTTCATAATAAGCACCTCATGTGTTTATAGTTAGATATTACATTTTTATGAGCGCAAAACGTTTGCGCTATTACTAGTATAGCTCATTTTCTCGATAAATGCAAGCGGTTTTAAGTAACTTTTTTGATTATTTTTTTAAAAATTTTTCTTCTTACTCGTATATATATTCTTTCAGGCAACAAACAAAATAGGAATAAGGGTTTCACTTATCTCATTAAGCAAAAATAAAGCGAGAATCCTCTCTGGTTTCCATTTGTAAATTAGGCAATCGTTTTCTCAACTTTTTTTAAATTTAAAACAAAACGGATTTTTGGGATTTTCTACTATTATATGACGATGAAGCGTTTACTTTTTTTCACAATTTTTTAAAAAATTTTTACAAAAAACACTTGCAACCGCTTTCCGATTGTGCTATACTAGTCCCATAAAGGAAAACGTTTGCGTTTCCTCATTATAAAATTTGTTATTCTTTAGGAGGAATACACTATGTCATCTAAATTCATGAAAAGCGCTACGGTGCTTGGAACTGTTACACTTGCTAGCTTGCTTTTGGTAGCTTGCGGAAGCAAAACTGCTGATAAACCTGCTGATTCTGGTTCATCCGAAGCGAAAGAACTCACTTTCTACGTTGAAGACCAATATAAAGCCTTTGCTGAATCAGCTGCAAAAGCTTACGAAAAAGAAGCTGGCGTAAAAGTTACCATCAAAACAGGAGACCAAATGGGTGGGCTTGACAAACTTTCTCTTGACAACCAATCAGGTCAAGCTGCTGACGTTATGATGGCTCCATACGACCGTGTAGGTAGCCTTGGTACTGACGGACAACTCTCAGAAGTGAAATTGAGCGACGGTGCTAAAACAGATGATAAAACTAAATCTCTTGTGACAGCTGCTGATGGTAAAGTTTACGGTGCTCCTGCTGTTATCGAGTCACTTGTTATGTACTACAACAAAGACTTGGTAAAAGAAGCTCCAAAAACTTTTGCTGACTTAGAAAACCTTGCTAAAGATAGCAAATATGCCTTCGCTGGAGAAGATGGAAAAACTTCTGCTTTCCTAGCTGACTGGACAAACTTCTACTATGCATATGGACTTCTTGCTGGTAACGGTGCTTACGTATTCGGACAAAACGGTAAAGACGCTAAAGATATCGGTCTTGCAAACGACGGTTCTATCGCAGGTATCAACTACGCTAAATCTTGGTATGAAAAATGGCCTAAAGGTATGCAAGATACTGAAGGTGCTGGCAACTTAATCCAAACTCAATTCCAAGAAGGTAAAACAGCTGCTATCATCGACGGACCTTGGAAAGCTCAAGCCTTTAAAGATGCTAAAGTAAACTACGGTGTTGCAACTATCCCAACTCTTCCAAATGGAAAAGAATATGCTGCATTCGGTGGTGGTAAAGCTTGGATTATCCCATCAAGCACTAAGAACCTTGAAGGCGCTCAAAAATTTGTAGACTTCCTTGTTTCAACTGAAGAACAAAAAGCCTTCTACGATACAACTAACGAAATCCCAGCTAACACTGAAGCTCGTACATATGCTGAAGGTAAAAATGATGAGTTGACAACAGCTGTTATCAAACAGTTCAAGAACGCTCAACCAATGCCAAATATCTCTCAAATGTCTGCAGTTTGGGATCCAGCGAAAACTATGCTCTTTGATGCTGTAAGTGGTAAGAAAGATGCGAAAACAGCTGCTAACGACGCTGTAACATTGATCAAAGAAACAATCAAACAAAAATTT
>CAKMPG010000073.1:0-10269 GCA_927911355.1 Streptococcus mitis
GACCATTGAGTTGGCAAAACTCTTTGTCAAAGGAAATGACACAGTTAAGAAATTTAATGATTTTCATGTTATCGATGAGGATACGGAGATTGATTTTGGCGGGACTGTGGTGTCCTTCTTCCGTACGACCCACTCTATCCCAGAAAGTCTGGGTGTGGTCTTGAAGACAGCTGAAGGTAGCATCGTTTATACAGGTGACTTCAAATTTGACCAGACAGCTAGTGAATCTTATGCCACAGACTTTGCTCGTTTGGCAGAAATCGGTCGTGATGGAGTTCTAGCTCTTCTTAGCGATTCAG
This sequence comes from Streptococcus mitis, assembly GCA_927911355.1. Lineage (GTDB taxonomy): Bacteria > Bacillota > Bacilli > Lactobacillales > Streptococcaceae > Streptococcus > Streptococcus mitis_DD. The sequence goes on from CAKMPG010000073.1 coordinate 300, forward strand.
CCAATGCGGACAGTAATATCCAAGTGGCTAGCGAAAGTGAAGTTGGGGACGAGATCACTCAAACCATTTCGGACTGGGATGGTCGTATCATTGTTGCAGCAGTAGCCAGCAACCTCTCTCGTATCCAGCAGGTGTTTGACGCTGCGGATGCAACAGGCCGTCGTGTGGTCTTGACAGGATTTGATATTGAAAATATCGTCCGTACTGCTATTCGTCTTAAGAAATTGTCTCTAGCTAACGAAAGTCTTTTGATTAAACCAAAAGATATGTCTCGTTTTGAAGACCATGAGTTGATTATCCTTGAGACAGGTCGTATGGGTGAGCCTATCAACGGTCTTCGCAAGATGTCGATTGGTCGCCACCGTTATGTGGAAATCAAGGATGGTGACTTGGTCTATATTGTAACGACTCCATCTATCGCTAAAGAAGCGGTCATGGCGCGTGTAGAAAACATGATTTACCAAGCTGGCGGGGTTGTCAAACTGATCACCCAAAGCTTGCGTGTGTCAGGGCACGGAAATGCGCGTGATTTGCAGTTGATGATCAATCTCTTGCAACCCAAGTATCTCTTCCCGATTCAAGGGGAATACCGTGAGTTAGATGCCCATGCTAAGGCTGCTATGGCAGTTGGGATGTTGCCAGAACGCATTTTTATCCCTAAAAAGGGGACCAGCATGGCTTATGAGAATGGGGACTTTGTCCCAGCTGGCGCGGTTTCGGCAGGGGATGTTTTGATTGACGGAAATGCCATCGGTGATGTTGGTAATGTGGTTCTTCGTGACCGTAAGGTCTTGTCAGAAGATGGAATTTTCATCGTCGCAATCACAGTTAACCGTCGTGAGAAGAAAATTGTAGCCAAGGCTCGTGTTCATACGCGTGGATTTGTTTATCTCAAGAAGAGTCGCGATATTCTTCGTGAAAGTTCAGAATTGATTAACCAGACGGTAGAAGACTATCTTCAAGGAGATGACTTTGACTGGGCAGATCTTAAAGGGAAGGTTCGTGATAATCTGACCAAGTATCTCTTTGATCAAACTAAGCGTCGTCCAGCTATTTTACCAGTAGTCATGGAAGCAAAATAAGCGATGAAATAAACGGAGAGAAAGTCGAATTTCGGCTTTTCTTATAGAAAAATAGAGGAAAAATTATGGCAGTAATGAAAATCGAGTATTACTCACAAGTTTTGGATATGGAGTGGGGAGTGAATGTCCTCTATCCTGATGCTAATCGAGTGGAAGAACCAGATTGTAAAGACATTCCAGTCTTGTACCTCTTGCACGGGATGTCTGGTAATCATAATAGTTGGCTCAAGCGGACCAACGTAGAACGCTTACTTCGAGGAACCAATCTCATCGTTGTTATGCCCAATACCAGCAACGGTTGGTATACCGATACCCAGTATGGTTTTGACTATTACACAGCTCTAGCAGAGGAATTGCCACAGGTTTTGAAACGCTTCTTCCCTAACATGACCAGCAAGCGTGAAAAGGCCTTTATCGCTGGTCTCTCTATGGGAGGCTACGGCTGTTTCAAATTGGCTCTTGCTACAAATCGTTTTTCTCATGCGGCTAGTTTTTCAGGTGCTCTTAGCTTTCAAGATTTTTCTCCTGAAAGCCAAGATTTGGGAACGCCAGCATACTGGAGAGGTGTTTTTGGGGAGATTAAAGATTGGACAGCTAGCCCCTATTCTCTTGAAAGTTTGGCTAAAAAATCGGACAAAAAGACCCAGCTTTGGGCTTGGTGCGGCGAGCAGGATTTCTTGTATGAAGCCAATAATCTGGCAGTGAAAAATCTCAAAAAATTAGGTTTTGATGTGACCTATAGCCATAGCGCTGGAACTCACGAATGGTATTACTGGGAAAAACAATTGGAACGGTTTCTAGCAACCCTGCCAATCGATTTCAAATTAGAAGAGAGATTAAGCTAGTTTAGTTTGTATTACTCTTTCAATAACCATGTCTTCTATGGAATAGAAACTAAAATATGTTTTTACTAGACTTTCTAAACAAAAATAGTAGAATAGTAGTTAAATTCTATTATTGTTGGAAAGAGAGTAAGAGATGTATCGTTATCAAATTGGCATTCCCACATTAGAATATGATCAGTTTGTTAAAGAACATGAATTAGTCAATGTATTACAAAGTAGTGCTTGGGAAGAGGTTAAGTCTGATTGGCAACATGAAAAGTTTGGCGCCTACCGAGGAGATAAATTACTGGCTACAGCTAGTATTTTGATTAAAACTCTTCCTCTAGGTTATAGAATGTTTTATATCCCAAGAGGTCCTGTATTAGATTATAAGGATGCTGAACTCTTGAACTTTGTTCTTCAATCCATTAAGTCCTATGCTCGAAGCAAGAGAGCGATTTTTGTGATTTTTGACCCAAGTATTTGCCTATCGCAAAGTTCAATCAAGCATGAAAAAATAGAATATCCTGAAAATATGGCTATTATTGAAAATTTGCAAAGAATGGGAGTAAGGTGGTCAGGAAAGACCGATGGAATGGGAGATACCATTCAGCCTCGTATTCAGGCAAAAGTATACAAGGAAAATTTTACAGAAGATAAACTTTGCAAGTCAACAAAACAAGCTATTCGATCCGCTCGAAATAAGGGTGTAGAGATTCAGATTGGTAGAGATGAATTGTTAGAATCTTTCTCGTTTTTGATGAAAAAAAACTGAGAAGCGAAAAGATATCCATTTGAGGAATGAAGCCTATTATAAAAAATTGTTAGATAATTTTAAGGACAAGGCCTATATCACCTTGGCAACCTTGGATGTTTCTAAACGTTCGCAAGAATTAGAAGAACAGTTAGCGAAAAACAGAGCCTTGGAAGAGACCTTTACTGAGTCGACTCGAACTTCAAAAGTAGAAGCGCAGAAGAAGGAAAAAGAACGTTTGTTAGAGGAATTGACTTTCCTGCAGGAATATATGGATGCAGGTCAAGCAAGAGTTCCTTTAGCAGCTACCTTGACTTTAGAATTCGGACAAACTTCTGTCAATCTATACGCAGGAATGGATGAAGATTTTAGACGTTATAAAGCTCCTATTTTGACTTGGTATGAGACAGCTCGATATTCCTTTGAACGTGGCATTTTATGGCAAAATTTAGGAGGCGTCGAGAATGCTTTAGATGGTGGACTCTATCGTTTTAAAGCTAATTTTAATCCAACGATCGAAGAATACTTGGGTGAATTTACAATGCCTACCCATCCTCTCTATCCTCTGTTAAGACTTGCTCTTGATTTCCGTAAAACATTAAGAAAAAAACATAGAAAGTAAGTATATGGCACTAACTACACTCACGAAAGAAGAGTTTCAGGCTTATTCTGGTCAGGTTTCTTCTCGTTCCTTTATGCAATCTGTTCAGATGGGGGACTTGTTAGAAAAAAGAGGGGCTCGAATTGTTTATCTTGCTTTGAAACAAGAAGGAGAGATTCAAGTTGCAGCTCTGGTTTATAGCTTGCCCATGCTGGGTGGTCTGCATATGGAGCTCAATTCGGGGCCGATTTATACCCAACAAGATGCTCTTCCAGTTTTTTATGCGGAGTTAAAAGAATATGCCAAGCAAAATGGTGTATTAGAGTTGCTTGTAAAACCTTATGAAACTTATCAAACTTTTGATAGTGAAGGTAATCCAATAGATGCTGAGAAAAAAAGTATTATTCAAAGGTTTAACTGATTTAGGTTATCAATTTGATGGATTGACGACAGGGTATCCTAATGGAGAAGTCAGCTGGCATTACATCAAAGATTTGCAAGATTATGATGCTGTTTCCTTATTGAAATCTTTTAATAAAAATAGTATTCGCAACATTCAATCAGCTTTTGATTTTAATATTCTTATTCGCAATGCAGAACGGGAAGAAATTCCAATATTCAAAAAAATTATCGAAGAAACAGGTAAAAGACAAGGTTTTGAGGATAAGAATTTAGATTATTACATGAAATTGTATGATATGTTTGGAGATAAGGCGGATTTCCTAATTGCTGAAGTCAATCCACAACAGTCTATAGATGCTTTAAATGTGAAGATGGCTATTCTTGACAAGAAGTCGAAACAATTTCACCAGCAATACCAAGCTTTGCAAAAGAAAAAAGATTTTCTAACTAGTTTGGATAGTGAGTCTGACAATGTTGCTCTAGCTTGTGCTTTAATAATCTACACAAATACAGAGGCAACGTACTTGTTTGGGGGGTCGTACGCAGAGTATCAGAAGTTTTCAGCTCCATTTTTACTTCAATATCATGCGATGAAGCAGACAATGCAACGAAATATCCATCAATACAACTTCCTAGGGATTCAAGGGATTTTTGATGGAAGTGATGGTGTTTTGCGTTTTAAACAGAATTTTAATGGCTATATTGTACGCAAAGCAGGTACTTTCCGTTATTATCCATCTCCCCTAAAATATAAAGCTATTCAGTTACTCAAAAAAATATTAGGACGCTAAGATAAGAAAATTGGTCTTTAGCTTTCTTTCAGCTTGTTTTAGTAAAATAGCCTTTATTTGCTAGAAAGGTGGAGGGATATGCGCTGGATTTTTCGTTTGATAGGGGCTTTCTTTTCTTTTGTGTGGCGTTTGTTTTGGCGCCTGGTTTGGATAGTTGTGCTCTTATGTACTCTTGCTTTTGGACTTCTCTGGTATCTGAACGGGGATTTTCAAGGAGCGCTAAAGCAAGCAGAACGGTCAGTAAAGATTGGTCGACAAAGTATCGACCAATGGGAAAAAACAGGGCAACTGCCTAAGTTGAACCAGACAGATAGCCACCAACACTCTGAAGGAAGGTGGCCGCAAGCTTCTGCTCGTATTTACCTGGATCCCCAGATGGATTCAGGATTTCAAGAGGCATATTTAGAAGCAATTCAGAACTGGAATCAAACTGGTGCCTTTAAGTTTGAACTGGTGACTGAGGCCAGCAAGGCGGATATCTTGACTACGGAGATGAATGACGGAGGTACTCCTGTGGCAGGAGAGGCGGAAAGTCAGACCAATCTCTTAACGGGGCAATTATTGTCTGTCACGGTGCAGTTGAATCACTATTATCTGTCCAATCCTAACTATGGCTATTCCTATGAGCGCATTGTCCATACGGCAGAACATGAGTTGGGTCATGCGATTGGCTTGGACCATACAGATGAGAAGTCTGTCATGCAACCTGCAGGTTCCTTTTATGGTATCCAGGAAGAGGATGTTGAAAGACTTCGAAAATTATACGAGACCAATGAGTAGGGGACTATCTTTCCCTACTTTTTTGCTATAATGGAACTATGAATAACTTGATTAAATCAAAACTAGAACTCTTGCCGACCAGCCCTGGTTGCTACATTCACAAGGATAAAAACGGCACCATTATCTATGTAGGAAAGGCAAAAAATCTGCGTAACCGCGTGAGGTCTTATTTCCGTGGAAGTCATGATACCAAAACAGAGGCCTTGGTGTCTGAAATTGTAGATTTTGAATTTATCGTTACTGAGTCTAATATTGAGGCACTTCTCCTAGAAATCAACCTGATCAAGGAAAATAAGCCTAAATACAATATCATGCTCAAGGATGATAAGTCCTATCCTTTCATCAAAATCACCAATGAACGCTATCCTCGCTTGGTTATCACTCGTCAGGTCAAAAAGGACGGCGGTCTCTACTTTGGACCTTATCCAGATGTGGGGGCAGCCAATGAAATCAAGCGACTGCTGGATCGGATTTTCCCTTTTCGCAAGTGTACCAATCCACCTTCTAAGATTTGCTTTTATTACCATATCGGTCAATGTTTGGCCCACACCATCTGTAAGAAAGATGAGGCCTATTTCAAGTCTATGGCTCAGGAGGTTTCCGATTTTCTAAAAGGGCAGGATGACAAAATCATTGATAACCTCAAGGGCAAGATGGCAACGGCAGCTCAGACTATGGAATTTGAACGTGCGGCGGAATATCGTGACCTAATTCAGGCTATTGGAACGCTTCGAACCAAGCAACGGGTCATGGCTAAGGATCTCCAGAATCGTGATGTCTTTGGCTACTATGTGGACAAGGGTTGGATGTGTGTTCAGGTTTTCTTTGTTCGTCAGGGCAAGCTTATTGAGCGCGATGTCAACCTTTTCCCTTATTATAATGATCCGGATGAGGACTTTCTAACCTATGTAGGACAATTCTATCAAGAAAAATCTCATCTAGTTCCCAGTGAGGTACTGATTCCGCAGGATATCGATGAAGAAGCTGTCAAGGCTTTGGTAGACACCAAGATTCTTAAGCCTCAGCGTGGAGAGAAAAAGCAGCTGGTCAATTTAGCTATAAAGAATGCTCGAGTCAGTCTAGAGCAGAAGTTCAACCTGCTAGAAAAATCAGTCGAAAAGACCCAAGGGGCTATTGAAAATCTAGGACGTTTGCTCCAAATCCCGACCCCTGTCCGTATCGAGTCCTTCGATAACTCCAACATCATGGGAACTAGCCCTGTTTCAGCCATGGTAGTCTTTGTCAACGGAAAACCTAGTAAGAAGGATTACCGTAAGTATAAGATAAAAACCGTAGTCGGGCCAGACGACTATGCGAGTATGAGAGAAGTCATTCGCAGGCGCTATGGTCGAGTACAGCGTGACGGTTTGACTCCTCCAGATTTGATTGTCATCGATGGGGGACAAGGTCAAGTCAATATCGCCAAGCAAGTCATCCAAGAGGAACTAGGCTTGGATATCCCCATTGCAGGTCTGCAAAAGAATGATAAGCACCAAACCCATGAATTGCTCTTTGGAGATCCACTTGAGGTGGTTGAGTTGTCTCGCAATTCTCAGGAATTTTTCCTGCTCCAACGTATCCAAGATGAGGTCCACCGCTTTGCTATTACTTTCCACCGTCAACTGCGCTCCAAAATTCTTTTTCATCACAACTGGATGGAATTGACGGTCTGGGACCTAAACGCAAGCAGAATCTCATGAAGCATTTCAAGTCTTTGACCAAAATCAAGGAAGCCAGTGTGGATGAGATTGTCGAAGTTGGAGTACCTAGAGCGGTTGCAGAGGCTGTGCAGAGGAAGTTGAACCCGCAGGAAGAAGAGGAATTAGCTCAAGTAGCGGAAGAAAGAGTAGATTATCAAATAGAAAGAGACCATCATGAACCATAAAATCGCAATTTTATCAGATATTCATGGCAATACAACTGCCCTAGAAGCAGTAATTGCAGATGCTAAAAATCAAGGAGTCAGTGAATACTGGCTTCTGGGAGATATTTTTCTTCCCGGTCCAGGTGCAAGTGACTTGGTAGCCCTGCTAAAGGACCTTCCTATCACAGCCAGTGTTCGAGGCAATTGGGATGATTGTGTCCTTGAGGCCTTGGATGGTGAATATGGTTTGGAACATCCACAAGAAATCCAGTCAATGCGAATGACCCAGTTTTTGATGGAGCGAATGGATCCTGCAACGATTGTCTGGTTACGAAGCTTGCCTTTGCTGGAAAAGAAAGAGGTTGCTGGGTTGCGCTTTTCTATCTCTCATAATTTACCTGACAAAAATTATGGGGGTGACTTGTTGGTTGGGAATGATACAGAAAAATTTGACCAACTGCTAGATGAGGAAACGGACGTGGCAGTCTATGGTCATGTCCACAAGCAGTTGCTTCGTTACGGCAGTCAAGGGCAACAAATCATCAATCCAGGGTCGATTGGCATGCCCTATTTTAATTGGGAGGCGTTAAAAAATCACCGTTCCCAGTATGCCGTGATAGAAGTTGAAGATGGGGAATTGGTCAATATCCTATTTCGTAAAGTCGCTTATGACTATGAAGCGGAGTTAGAACTGGCCAAATTCAAGGGGCTTCCTTTTATCGAAATGTATGAAGAGCTACGACGAGAAGACAACTATCAGGGGCACAATCTGAAACTCTTAGCCAACTTAATAGAAAAGCATGGGTATGTAGAGGATGTGAAGAATTTCTTGGAGGCTATAAAGTCAGAATATAAGATGGACTAGTTTCTTTAAGCAGCTGAAAATTAATTGGAACTGGATGAGGGGCTTCCTTATTTAAATGATTTTCTTCATTCGGTTGCTTATCCTTGTTCCAATTTCTTTCTATGAAAAATCTCTGCAAGCTCTTTCAAAATATGGTAGAATGGAAGCAGTAGAATTAGAAAAGGAAATCGATTATGAAATTTCTTGAATTAAACAAAAAAACGTCATGTGACTAAGCATTTCACTGATAAGCCGGTTGATCCAAAAGATGTGCGTACGGCTATCGAAATTGCAACCTTGGCACCAAGTGCCCACAACAGCCAGCCATGGAAATTTGTAGTGGTGCGTGAGAAAAATGCCGAACTAGCAAAATTGGCTTACGGTTCAAACTTTGAACAGGTATCATCAGCGCCTGTAACTATTGCCTTGTTTACAGACACAGATTTGGCTAAACGTGCTCGTAAGATTGCCCGAGTTGGTGGTGCTAATAACTTTTCTGAAGAGCAACTTCAATATTTTATGAAGAATTTGCCTGCTGAATTTGCCCGTTACAATGAACAACAAGTCAGCGACTACCTAGCCCTCAATGCAGGTTTGGTTGCTATGAACTTGGTTCTGGCTCTTACAGACCAAGGAATCGGATCAAATCTTATTCTTGGTTTTGACAAATCAAAAGTCAATGAAGTTTTGGATATCGAAGACCGCTTCCGCCCAGAACTCTTGATTACAGTGGGTTACACAGATGAAAAATTGGAACCAAGCTACCGCTTGCCAGTAGATGAAATCATCGAGAAAAGATAGAAAGAAGAATAAAATGACAACAATTGATTTTACAGCAGAAGTAGAAAAACGCAAAGAAGACCTCTTGGCTGACTTGTTTAGCCTTTTGGAAATCAACTCAGAACGTGATGATAGCAAGGTTGATACTGAACATCCATTTGGGCCTGGTCCAGTAAAAGCCTTGGAAAAATTCCTTGAAATCGCAGACCGCGATGGCTACCCAACTAAAAATGTTGACAACTACGCAGGACATTTTGAGTTTGGTGATGGAGAAGAAGTTCTCGGAATCTTTGCCCACATGGACGTGGTGCCAGCTGGTAGTGGTTGGGACACAGACCCTTACACACCGACTATCAAAGACGGTCGCCTTTATGCGCGTGGGGCTTCGGACGATAAGGGCCCTACAACAGCTTGTTACTATGGTTTGAAAATCATCAAAGAATTGGGCCTTCCAACTTCTAAAAAAGTTCGCTTCATCGTCGGAACAGATGAAGAATCAGGCTGGGCAGACATGGACTACTACTTCGAGCACGTAGGACTTGCGAAACCAGACTTCGGTTTCTCTCCAGATGCTGAATTCCCTATCATCAATGGTGAAAAAGGAAATATCACGGAATACCTTCACTTTGCAGGTGAAAATGCAGGTGCAGCTCGTCTTCACAGCTTCACAGGTGGTTTGCGTGAAAATATGGTACCTGAATCAGCAACAGCAGTTGTTTCAGGTGACTTAGCTGACTTGCAAGCTAAACTAGATGCCTTTGTTGCAGAACACAAACTTAGAGGAGAACTCCAAGAAGAAGCTGGCCAATACAAGGTGACGATCATTGGTAAATCAGCCCATGGTGCTATGCCTGCTTCAGGTGTTAATGGTGCGACTTACCTAGCCCTCTTCCTTAGCCAGTTTGACTTTGCTGGTCCAGCCAAAGACTACCTTGACATCGCTGGAAAAATTCTCTTGAACGACCATGAAGGTGAAAATCTCAAGATTGCCCATGTAGATGAAAAGATGGGTGCTCTTTCTATGAATGCGGGGGTCTTCCGCTTCGATGAAACAAGTGCTGATAATACTATTGCCCTTAATATCCGCTATCCAAAAGGAACAAGTCCAGAACAATCAAGTCAATCCTTGAAAACTTGCCAGTTGCTTCTGTTAGCCTTTCTGAGCACGGTCACACCCCTCACTATGTTCCAATGGAAGATCCACTTGTTCAAACCTTGTTGAATGTTTATGAAAAACAAACTGGTCTT
>CAKMPG010000074.1:0-5533 GCA_927911355.1 Streptococcus mitis
CGACAGTGGAAGAGCTACTCAGCAAGTACGCCAAATAAAAACGACCTTGAAATTGACAATGCAACAACAGAAAGCATCAAGGGTGTGGTGACAGACCTCAAATCAGCTGTTATCAAGGGCGACACCGTATATTTCTTTAAAGTTGATGGCAAGATATACAAAGTCAAGGCCTCAGTCTCAGATGACCTTCCTTACCTTGAAATGGTAAAACCTTCGAAGGTCAAGTAGGAAAAGACAACTATCTCAAGACCTTTAAAGTACAGTAATACTCTACGAAAATCTCTTCAAACCACGTCAACTTTATCTGCGACCTCAAAGCTGTGCTTTGAGCAACCTGCGACTAGCTTCCTAGTTTGCTCTTTGATTTTCATTGAGTATGAATATGATTTGAGTGAATAGTAAGTTAAAAATCCTGATTTTAAGTAAAATCAGGATTTTTTCATGGATGTAATTTTTTTCGGGGTCTGGTGTGACACGGAGGGTCTTTTGTCCTGTGTAAGTGACAAAGCCTGGTTTTCCGCCAGTTGGTTTGTTGAGTTTCTTGACTTCAATCATATCTACCTGCACCAGATTTGACAGGCGACCTTGAGAGAAGTAGGCGGCTAGTTCTGCCGCGTCTGTCTTGACTTCATCGGATGGGTCAAGATTGCCTGAGATGACAACATGGCTTCCAGGAATGTCCTTGGCATGGAACCAAAGTTCCTCCTTGCGGGCCATTTTAAAGGTTAGCTCCTCATTTTGCAGGTTATTGCGACCGACATAGATGATGGTTTTGCCATCGCTTGCTAGATATTGTTCTGGTTTTTTGCGTTTCTGGATTTTCTCCCGTTGTCTTCTGCGGATAAAACCTGTTTGGATCAATTCTTCACGGATTTCAGCGATTTCTTCTAGTCCAGCTTGGTTGAGGACGGTTTCTACACTTTCCAGATAGAGAATGGTTGCCTTGGTTTCCTCAATCAGCTCAGTCAAGTATTTGACAGCTTCTTTGAGTTTCTGATACCGTTTAAAATAGCGTTGGGCATTCTGGTTGGGAGTCAAGGCCTTATCAAGCGCAATTGTGATAGGTTGATTAGTATAGTAGTTGTCTAGGATAACCTGATCTTGGTCATTAGGAACTTGATGGAGGAAGGTTGTCAGTAATTCCCCCTTTTGACGAAATTCTTCAGCGTTGTCTGTCGCCAGTAACTCTTTTTCTTGTTTTTTAAGCTTATGACGATTTTTTTGAAGTTCATTTTCAACACGACGAATCAGTTCACTGGCTTGCTGTTTTACGCGGTCGCGCTCAGCCTTATCCTTATAGTAGGTGTCCAACAAATCAGAAAGACTGGCAAAAGGCTCTCCCACCTGATTTGCAAAAGGAACTGGGCTGAAGGAAGTCTCAGTCAAGCATGGCTTGGTTTCTTGATTGAAAAAGTTTCGGAAAGTGGAAAGTTTTTCACTAACCAGTATCCTTTCCAATTCATTTGCCGTATCGCGTCCCAGACCTTGAAAGAGGCTTTGAAGATTTTTAGCTGTCGTTTCCTGTGTTTGCAGGATTTCAAAAAGTTTCTCGTCCTTGATTGTAAAAGGATTGAGAGCTTCCGTACTTGGCGGAGCGATATAGGTCGATCCAGGAAGCAAGGTGCGGTAGCTATTTTGTGAAAAGCCAACATGTTTGATAACTTCGAGGATTTTATGACTGCTTTTATCGACCAGTAGAATATTACTGTGTTTCCCCATAATTTCGATAATCAAGGTAGCCTGAATATGGTCCCCAATCTCGTTTTTATTAGAAACCGTAATTTCCACAATACGGTCATTTTCCACTTGCTCAATCGACTCAATCAGGGCACCCTGCAAATATTTTCTTAAAACCATGATAAAGGTAGAAGGCTGGGCTGGGTTTTCAAAAGTTGTTTGGGTCAGCTGAATGCGTCCAAAAACAGGATGGGCAGAAAGGAGCAGGCGATGACTTTGGCGATTGCTGCGGATTTGCAAGACCAACTCTTGTTCAAAAGGCTGATTGATTTTCTGGATGCGACCATTCACTAACTCTCTTCGCAATTCCTCAACCATGTGGTGTAAAAAAAATCCGTCAAATGACATCGTTCTCTCCTTGTGATTGTATTCCATAGTATTATATCAAAAAGGTAGAATAAAATCATGGAAATGTGGTATAATAAAGCCAAGTAAAGAGAAACGAGAAGCACATGTATATTGAAATGGTAGATGAAACTGGTCAAGTTTCAAAAGAAATGTTGCAACAAACCCAAGAAATTTTGGAATTTGCAGCCCAAAAATTAGGCAAAGAAGACAAGGAGATGGCAGTCACTTTTGTGACTAATGAGCGTAGTCATGAACTCAATCTGGAGTACCGTGACACAGACCGTCCGACAGATGTCATCAGCCTTGAATATAAGCCAGAGTTGGAAATTGCCTTTGACGAAGAGGATTTACTTGAAAATCCAGAATTGGCAGAGATGATGTCTGAGTTTGATGCCTATATTGGGGAATTGTTCATCTCTATCGATAAGGCACATGAGCAGGCCGAGGAATATGGCCATAGCTTTGAGCGTGAGATGGGCTTCTTGGCAGTACACGGCTTTTTACATATCAACGGCTATGATCACTACACTCCAGAAGAAGAAGCGGAGATGTTCGGTTTACAAGAAGAAATTTTGACAGCCTATGGACTCACAAGACAATAAACGAAAATGGAAAAATCGTGACCTGATATCCAGTTTAGAATTTGCTCTCACAGGAATTTTTACTGCCATCAAGGAAGAACGCAATATGCGAAAACATGCAGTGACGGCTCTTGTAGTTGTTCTTGCAGGTTTTGTTTTTCAGGTGTCACGAATCGAATGGCTCTTTCTCCTATTGAGCATTTTCTTGGTAGTAGCCTTTGAGATTATCAACTCTGCTATTGAAAATGTGGTGGATTTGGCCAGTCACTATCACTTTTCCATGCTGGCTAAAAATGCCAAGGATATGGCGGCTGGCGCGGTATTAGTGGTATCTCTTTTCGCAGCCTTAACAGGCGCATTGATTTTTCTCCCACGAATCTGGGATTTGTTATTTTAAAAAGTAAGAGGAAATTATGACATTTAAATCAGGCTTTGTAGCCATTTTAGGACGTCCCAATGTTGGGAAGTCAACCTTTTTAAATCACGTTATGGGGCAAAAGATTGCCATCATGAGTGACAAGGCGCAGACAACGCGCAACAAAAATCATGGGAATTTACACGACTGATAAGGAACAAATCGTCTTTATCGACACACCAGGGATTCACAAGCCAAAGACGGCCCTAGGAGATTTCATGGTCGAATCTGCCTATAGTACCCTTCGTGAAGTGGATACCGTCCTTTTTATGGTACCTGCTGATGAGGCGCGTGTAAGGGGGGACGATATGATTATCGAGCGTCTCAAGGCTGCTAAGGTTCCTGTTATTCTGGTGGTGAACAAGATTGATAAGGTTCACCCAGACCAGCTTTTATCTCAGATTGATGACTTCCGAAATCAGATGGACTTCAAGGAAATTGTTCCAATCTCAGCTCTTCAGGGAAATAACGTCTCTCGTCTAGTGGATATTTTGAGTGAAAATCTAGATGAAGGTTTCCAATATTTCCCGTCTGATCAAATCACAGACCATCCAGAACGATTCTTGGTTTCAGAAATGGTTCGCGAGAAAGTCTTGCACCTAACTCGTGAAGAGATTCCGCATTCTGTTGCAGTAGTAGTGGATTCTATGAAACGAGATGAAGAGACAGACAAGGTTCATATCCGTGCAACCATCATGGTCGAGCGCGATAGCCAAAAAGGGATTATCATCGGTAAAGGTGGCGCTATGCTTAAGAAAATTGGTAGCATGGCCCGTCGTGATATCGAACTCATGCTAGGAGACAAGGTCTTCCTAGAAACCTGGGTCAAGGTCAAGAAAAACTGGCGAGATAAAAAGCTAGATTTGGCTGACTTTGGCTATAATGAAAAAGAATACTAAGTAGAGGTGGGCTCATGCCTGCTTCTTGTTTTTACAGAAGGAGGACTTATGCCGGAATTACCTGAGGTTGAAACCGTTCGACGTGGTTTGGAAAAATTGATTTTGGGAAAGAAGATTTCGAGTGTAGAAATTCGCTATCCCAAGATGATTAAGACGGATTTGGACGAGTTTCGAAAGGAAGTGCCTGGTCAAGTTGTTGAGTCAATGGGACGTCGTGGTAAATATTTACTTTTCTACCTGACAGACAAGGTCTTGATTTCCCATTTGCGGATGGAGGGCAAGTATTTTTACTATCCAGACAAAGTACCTGAACGCAAGCATGCCCATGTTTTCTTTCAGTTTGAAGATGGTGGCACGCTTGTTTATGAGGATGTACGCAAGTTTGGTACTATGGAACTCTTGGCGCCTGACCTTTTGGAAGCCTACTTTATTTCTAAAAAACTAGGGCCTGAACCAAGCGAACAAGACTTTGATTTGCAGAACTTTCAAGCTGCCCTTGCCAAGTCCAAAAAGCCTATCAAATCCCATCTCCTAGACCAGACCTTGGTAGCTGGACTAGGCAATATCTATGTGGATGAGGTTCTCTGGCGAGCTCAGGTTCATCCAGCTAGACCTTCCCAGACTTTGACTGCAGAAGAAGCTTCAGTGATTCATGACCAGACCATTGCTGTATTGGGACAGGCTGTTGAAAAGGTGGTTCCACCATTCGGACCTATACCAATGCCTTTGGGGAAGATGGAACCATGCAGGATTTTCATCAAGTCTATGATAAGGCTGGTCAAGAATGTTCACGTTGTGGCACCATCGTTGAGAAAATCCAACTAGGTGGACGAGGAACCCATTTTTTGTCCTCAGTGTCAAAGGAGGGACTGATGGGAAAAAATCATTGGAATCACTGGGGGAATTGCCTCTGGTAAGTCAACCGTGACAAATTTTCTAAGAAAGCAAGGCTTTCAAGTGGTGGATGCCGACGCTCTTGTTCACCAACTACAGAAACCTGGTGGTCGTCTGTTTCAGGCTCTAGTCCAGCACTTTGGGCAAGAAATCATCCTTGAAAGCAGAGAACTCAATCGCCCTCTCCTAGCTAGTCTCATCTTTCAAATCCTGAAGAACAGGAATGGTCTAAGCAAATCCAAGGAGAGATTATCCGTGAGGAACTAGCTACATTAAGAGACCAATTGGCTCAGACAGAAGAGATTTTCTTCATGGATATTCCCCTACTTTTTGAGCAGGACTACGTCTCTTGGTTTGATGAGACTTGGTTGGTCTATGTGGACCGAGATGTCCAAGTAGAACGCTTAATGAAAAGGGACCAGTTGTCCAAAGATGAAGCTGAGTTTCGTCTGGCAGCCCAGTGGCCTTTAGAGAAAAAGAAAGATTTGGCCAGCCATGTTTTAAACAACAATGGAAATCAGGACCAGCTTCTTACTCAGGTGTTCTCCCTGCTTGAGGGAGGTAGCGAAGATGACAGAGATTAACTGGAAGGATAATCTGCGCATTGCCTGGTTTGGTAATTTTCTAACTGGAGCCAGTATTTCCTTAGTTGTGCCTTT
>CAKMPG010000075.1:0-6164 GCA_927911355.1 Streptococcus mitis
TATAATGCTCTTCGAAAATCTCTTCAAACCGCGTCAAACGTCGCCTTGCCGTATGTGTAGGATACTGACTACGTCAGTTCCATCTACACCTCAAAACAAGTGTTTTGAGCAACCTGCGGCTAGTTTTCCCTAGTTTCCTAGTTTGCTCTTTGATTTTCATTGAGTATAATCATCCAGCTCTTTTAAGGAGGAGTAAATTTCTATGAATAAAAAACTCACAGATTATGTGATTGATCTGGTGGAAATTTTAAATAAACAACAAAAACAGGTTTTCTGGGGAATATTTGATATTTTGAGTATGGTGGTTTCCATCATTGTATCTTATATTTTATTCTACGGATTGATTAATCCAGCACCTGTTGACTACATCATCTATACGAGTTTGGCTTTCCTGTTCTATCAATTGATGATTGGATTTTGGGGGCTGAACGCTAGTATTAGTCGTTACAGCAAGATTACGGATTTCATGAAAATCTTTTTTTGGTGTGACTGCTAGCAGTATCTTGTCATATAGTATCTGCTATGCCTTCTTGCCACTTTTTTCAATCCGTTTCATCATTCTCTTTATCTTGTTGAGTACTTTCTTGATTTTATTGCCACGGATTACTTGGCAGTTAATCTACTCTAAACGCAAAAAGGGAAGTGGTGATGGAGAACACCGTCGAACCTTCTTGATTGGTGCCGGTGATGGTGGAGCTCTCTTTATGGATAGTTACCAACATCCAACTAGTGAATTAGAACTTGTCGGTATTTTGGACAAGGATTCTAAGAAAAAAGGCCAAAAACTTGGTGGAATCCCTGTTTTGGGTTCATATGATGATCTGCCTGAATTAGCCAAACGCCATCAAATCGAGCGTGTTATCGTTGCGATTCCGTCGCTTGACCCGTCAGAATATGAACGTATATTGCAGATGTGTAATAAGCTGGGTGTCAAATGTTACAAGATGCCTAAGGTTGAAACCGTTGTTCAGGGACTTCACCAAGCAGGTACTGGGTTCCAAAAAATTGATATTACGGACCTTTTGGGTCGTCAGGAAATTCGTCTTGACGAATCGCGTCTGGGCGCAGAACTGACAGGTAAGACAATCTTGGTTACAGGTGCTGGTGGCTCAATCGGTTCTGAAATCTGTCGCCAAGTTAGTCGCTTCAATCCTGAACGCATCGTCTTGCTCGGTCATGGGGAAAACTCAATCTACCTTGTTTATCATGAATTGATTCGCAAGTTCCAAGGGATTGATTATGTACCGGTTATTGCCGATATTCAAGACTATGACCGTTTGTTGCAAGTCTTTGAACAGTACAAGCCAGCTATTGTTTATCATGCGGCAGCCCACAAACACGTTCCTATGATGGAGCGCAATCCAAAAGAAGCCTTCAAAAATAATATTCGTGGAACTTACAATGTTGCTAAGGCTGTTGATGAAGCCAAAGTACCTAAGATGGTTATGATTTCGACAGATAAGGCGGTTAATCCACCAAATGTTATGGGAGCAACCAAGCGCGTGGCTGAGTTGATTGTCACTGGCTTTAACCAACGTAGCCAATCAACCTACTGTGCAGTTCGTTTTGGGAATGTTCTTGGTAGCCGTGGTAGTGTTATTCCAGTCTTTGAACGTCAGATTGCTGAAGGCGGTCCTGTAACGGTGACAGACTTCCGCATGACCCGTTACTTTATGACTATTCCAGAAGCTAGCCGTTTGGTTATCCATGCTGGTGCTTATGCCAAGGATGGGGAAGTCTTTATCCTTGATATGGGCAAACCAGTCAAGATTATGACTTGGCCAAGAAAATGGTCCTTCTAAGTGGACACACCGAAAGTGAAATTCCAATCGTTGAAGTTGGAATCCGCCCAGGTGAAAAACTTTACGAAGAACTCTTGGTATCAACCGAACTTGTTGATAACCAAGTTATGGATAAGATTTTCGTTGGTAAGGTCAATGTTATGCCTTTAGAAGCCATCGATCAAAAGATTGAAGAGTTCCGCACTCTCAGTGGAGATGAGTTGAAGCAAGCTATTATCGCCTTTGCCAATCAAACAACCCACGTTGAATAAAAAAGAAAAACGCATATTATTAGGTCTTGAAAAACCTTGGTAATATGCGTTTTGTTATGTAGAGACTTACTTTCTTTTCTTCTGAAATGGGGTTGTCGCCCAGTCTATGTTATTGAAAATACTCCAAAACTTCTATGGGTTTGTGAGCGATAAAATCAGGATGATAGTTTAGCAAGTCTGCTTGCTCTCCAAATCCCCAAGTGACGGCCAATTTCTGAATGCCTGTTTCTTGAGCTCCCATCATATCAAACTTGGTATCTCCGATGATGATGGCCTGTTCTGGTGCTAGTTGATGTGTATGTAAGGCTTGGCGAATGACATCTGCCTTATGAGGTGCTTCAGGGCTGGAGCCATAAATGCCATCAAAGAAATGATGGATTCCCAAGTTTTTAGTCATATCTTGAGCGGTAGGGGTATTCTTTGTAGTGGTGATATAAAGAGGATATTTGCTTGATAGCTCCTTAAGCAAGACTACAATCTGAGGGAAGAGCTGAGCTTCATGGATACCTTTTTCCTTGTAGTAGGAACGGTATATCTGCACAGCCTCAGAAATTTGTTCTTTGGGAAGGCAGGTCGCAAAACTACTTTCAAGGGGCGGTCCCATAAAACCACGAATCGTTTTGGCATCAGGGCTAGACACTCCTAGCTCTTTAAAGGTATGGGTAAAGGCGTTGTGAATCCCGATAGAACTGTCAACGAGGGTTCCGTCCAGATCGAAAAAGATAGCTGAGATAGAGGTCATAGTTTCTCCTATTTGATAAGCTTATTCTCCGAAAATTTCTTTTTGGAGGCGACGACCAGTAGGGGTGGCAGCGAGTCCACCTTCAGCTGTTTCACGAAAGGCAGTTGGCATACTTGCCCCTACTTGATACATGGCATCGATAACTTCATCCACAGGGATTTTAGATTCGATACCTGCCAGGGCCATGTCTGCTGCGATAAAGGCAAAGCTAGCTCCCATGGCATTGCGTTTGACACAGGGAACTTCGACCAAGCCAGCCACAGGGTCACAGATGAGACCTAGCATATTTTTAATGACAAAGGCAATGGCCTGACTGGCCTGATAAGGTGTCCCACCAGCAACCATAGTCAAGGCGGCAGCACTCATAGCAGAGGCCGAACCAACCTCGGCTTGACAGCCACCCTCAGCACCTGAGATAGAGGCATTGTTTGCGATGACTAGTCCAAAGGCACCAGCAGCAAAGAGGAAATCCAGCTGTTGCTCGTGGCTTAGATCTAATTTTTCAATAGCAGCAGTTAGGACTGAGGGCAAACAGCCAGCGCTTCCAGCAGTCGGAGTGGCACAGACTAAGCCCATTTTGGCATTGTGTTCATTGACTGCGATGGCATTTCGGGCAGCTGATAGTATCGTGTAATCTGACAAGGTTTTTCCATTTTTGATGTAGTGGTCCAGCTTGGCAGCATCTCCACCTGTCAGGCCACTACGAGATTTATTTTCATTGAGGCCAAGTTGGACAGAGGCTTTCATGACTTCTAGATTGCGTTCCATGAGAAGGAGGACTTCTTCACGTTCGCGACCTGTCAATTCAAACTCTGTTGTAATCATGAGTTCTGCGACATTTCCTTGAAAGTCCAGTTCTGCCTGCTCGACCAATTCTTTGATAGAATAAAACATGCTTCCTCCTATTTAAAGAAATTGACATTGTGGAGATGAGGGATTTTTCGAATTTCTTCGATGGCCTCATCACAGTTGCGACTGTCAACTTCGATAATCATAATAGCTTTTTCACCAGCTTTTTCACGAGTAACATTCATCTGGGCGATATTGATACCATAGCGTGAAAGGGCCTCTGTAACGAGGGCAATCATACCTGGAATATCTTGATGAACGATAATGATAGTCGGTGTATTCATATTGAGAGAGACGGCAAAACCATTGAGTTCGGTTACCTGAATATTTCCTCCACCGATAGAAATACCAGTCACGCTGATGGTCTTGTGGGCATTTTTGACAGTAATTTTAGTGGTGTTTGGGTGAGGAGCATTGCTGTCTTTCTGAATAGTCCAGACAATCTTGATGCCGCGCTTGTGGGCAATCTCCAGACTGTTTGGAATTTCAGGATCATCTGTATCCATGCCCAAAATACCAGCAACAAGGGCTAGGTCTGTCCCGTGACCACGATAAGTCTTGGCAAATGAGTTAAATAGTTGGAATTCGACTTCTGTCGGAGTATCATCAAAATGGAAGAGACAATCTTCCCAATACGAACAGCACCAGCAGTATGGCTACTAGATGGGCCAATCATAACTGGTCCGATGATATCAAAGACAGATTGAAAACGAAGTGATTTCATCAGTTTCCCCTTATAAAAATTCTTATCTCTATTATATCAAAGAATGAAGGGCTTGGCTTTAATTGTGGATAAAAACCTTTTTAATGCCACAAACAGCATAAAAATAGCGACTTTTATGACAAAAATGGCTTATTTAGGGAAATAAAAAAATAATTTTGTAATATTTCTACATAAAAGTGTTAAGAAATAGTAATATTTAAAGGGTATGATAGAAGTATAGAAAGAAGGAGAATTTTCAAATATGAAATCAACAACTAAAAAGATTAAAACAACTCTTGCAGGAGTAGCTGCCTTGTTTGCAGTATTTGCTCCATCATTTGTATCTGCTCAAGAATCATCAACTTACACAGTTAAAGAAGGTGATACACTTTCAGAAATCGCTGAAACTCACAATACAACTGTTGAGAAATTGGCAGAAAACAACCACATCGACAACGTTCATTTGATTTATGTTGGTCAAGAGTTGGTTATCGATGGTCCTGTAGCGCCTGTTGCAACACCAGCGCCAGCTACTTATGCAGCACCAGCTGCTCAAGATGAAACTGTTTCAGCTCCAGTAGCAGAAACTACAGAAGTAGCAGAAGAAGCTCCAGTAGTAAGCGAAACAGTAGCAGAAGAAACTGTTGCTTCAACAGAAGCTTCAGCACCTGCTGCAACTGTAAGCAGATCTGAAGCAGAAGCTAAAGAATGGATCGCTCAAAAAGAATCAGGCGGTAGCTACACAGCTACAAACGGCCAATACATTGGACGTTACCAATTGACAGATTCATACTTGAACGGTGACTACTCAGCTGAAAACCAAGAACGTGTAGCGGATGCCTATGTTGCAGGACGTTACGGTTCATGGTCAGCCGCTAAAAACTTCTGGCTTAACAACGGCTGGTATTAAGAAATAGGGGAAAGAGCTTTGAATAGCTCTTTTTTTCTTTCCTTTTTTAGAATCCTGTTCACACTATGTAGACAATCTGATATAATCTTCTCAAAAAAGTAGTATAATGTTTTTATAGAATATAAATAGTGGTGGTTAGCATGCATGCATTATTAGCAACAAGATTAAAAAAATAAGCGAAAAGAGTTGGGGTGGTCGCAAAAAGAGTTGGCAGAAGGAATTTGCCAACAAACTCAGATAAGTCGAATGGAACAAGGCAAATATATGCCAGGAGCAGATTTGTTATATAAATTATCTGAAAAAATGGGCTTAAATATGGACTATTTCTTTTCAGGAGAAATTTCGAAAGAGTTTCTAGGCTTGTCTGCTTTCAAGAGATTGTCTGAAACATTATTGGAAAATCAAGATTATGCCTCTTTGAAATATGCTTTTGAGGGAGAGAGAAAGCAACAGACTTCTTTATCTTTTGATGAAAAGATTTATCTGGACTGGATAGATGCCATTCTAACTTATCAATGTGAACATCAATTAAAAACTAGCTATTTCAAAAATAGAGGACATCCTTAGTAGGATTAGTATTGATAAAGTGGATTACTTATATATTTGAATACCCTGCTGATTTTCTTAGGCTATGATGAGGATAAGGAGAAATTTGAGCAACTATATGATCAGGTTTCCGTAGCCCTTTCAAAAATCGATACTAGTGTGCGTGAACAAATTGAGTTGTATATCAAAATAAAATACAATTATTGTTACCACCTTTGGAAACAGGAGGAGATGGATAAGTCCAGAGCGCTATTATTGGAGATAATTGAATTTTGTAACAAATATCATAGTAGCTTTAGGTTAGCAGATTTATATTGTTTATTGGGAAATGTAACAGAAGATCTTGATATCTCTGTTGCTA
>CAKMPG010000076.1:0-5245 GCA_927911355.1 Streptococcus mitis
TTTCGCTGTATGCGAGAACTTGACCAGTAGACTCTAGTTTAGTAGTCTTGGTTTGTAAAACGGTTGGGAATTGTTCATCGACTCCGAGGATTGAAGCCGCATGTTCTGGAGTTGGAAATGCTATTTCATTGATTTCTTCAAAATGTTCATCATTCATGTGAATGTGGTAATCCAATTTGAAACGGTTATAGATAGAGCTATAATATTCAAGATTTGGATAATTTGCGTTGATGTATTGTTCTGGGATGTAAGATGTATGGTAGATGTACACAACACCACCTGTTTCGCGAACGCGTTCAATCTTGTAGTAGAACTGATCTCCGCGTAGTCCAAGTTTTTCTAAGTAGCTTAGTTTATTTCCACGCTCAATAGAAAGGACGGTAACTTTATCATCTTTAGTTTCAAAAACTTCTACATCTGAAAACTCTACGAGTTTGTGTTTGCGTGCGCGTGAAACGAATGTACCCTTTCCTTGTTGACGGACAATATAGCCATCCTTGGCAAGGTCGTTTAAAGCGCGAACAACTGTGATAGAACTAACATCATACATTGCAATCAATTCAGCTTCAGTGTAGAATTTATCTCCACTGGCAAATTGACCAGAAATGATTTTGTTCTTTAACTCATCTTTAATATATTGATACTTTGGAATTGCCATATTTTCACCTCGATTTTCCTTCTCCGTTAAAGATTTTACCATAAAACTGGAAAGAATAGTAGCCTTTTGAATAAAAAAAATTAGAATAATAGGCTATAAGGTTAATTTACATAGGAATAAATAGAAAAACCTACATTTTTATACATGGTGCTAAAATGTTGTTATGACTATAGATTACAAGATTTTTATAAGTTTTTTGTGTAAAATTTAGTGAAAAATGAAAAAAAATTGTGAAAACCTATTGACAAATGTAAGATATTGAGATATATTTACTATATCAACAAATGAAAGCGTAAACTTTATTGTCAGAAGGTAAGAATATGACACGATTTGAGATACGGGATGATTTTTATCTCGATGGAAAATCATTTAAGATTTTATCTGGCGCCATTCATTATTTTAGGGTTCCTCCAGAAGATTGGTATCATTCGCTCTATAACTTGAAGGCTCTTGGTTTTAATACAGTAGAGACTTATGTGGCCTGGAATTTACACGAGCCTCGTGAGGGTGAGTTTCACTTTGAAGGAGCTCTGGATTTGGAGCGATTTCTTCAGACAGCACAAGATTTGGGTCTCTACGCTATCGTTCGTCCCTCTCCCTTCATCTGTGCGGAGTGGGAATTCGGTGGCTTACCAGCTTGGCTTTTAACCAAAGATATGAGGCTTCGTTCCTCAGATCCTGCTTATATTGAAGCTGTCGGTCGCTACTATGACCAGCTCTTGTCACGGTTGGTGCCACATTTGTTGGACAAGGGTGGCAATATCCTTATGATGCAGGTTGAAAATGAGTATGGTTCTTATGGCGAAGATAAGGCTTACCTAAGAGCAATTCGACAGTTGATGGAAGAGCGTGGCGTAACCTGTCCTCTCTTTACATCAGATGGTCCATGGAGAGCTACTCTGAAAGCTGGAACCTTAATCGAAGATGACCTCTTTGTAACAGGAAACTTTGGTTCTAAAGCTCCGTACAACTTTTCACAGATGCAGGAATTCTTTGATGAACATGGCAAGAAATGGCCGCTCATGTGTATGGAGTTCTGGGATGGCTGGTTCAATCGTTGGAAAGAACCGATTATCACACGGGATCCCAAAGAATTGGCAGATGCAGTTCGAGAGGTTTTGGAACAAGGTTCCATCAATCTTTACATGTTCCATGGTGGTACAAACTTTGGCTTCATGAATGGTTGCTCGGCTCGAGGAACCTTGGATTTGCCACAAGTTACATCTTATGATTACGATGCCCTTCTGGATGAAGAAGGAAATCCAACTGCTAAATACTTAGCAGTCAAGAAGATGATGGCAACCCACTTCCCAGATTATCCACAGTTGGAACCACTCTATAAGGAAAGCATGGAGATAGGGTCCATTCCATTGGTCGAAAAAGTTTCCTTGTTTGAAACTCTGGATAGTCTCTCTAGTCCTACTGAAAGCCTCTATCCAAAAGCGATGGAAGAACTTGGTCAAAGTTATGGCTACCTTCTCTACCGCAATGAGGCAAGTTGGGATGCAGAAGAAGAACGTCTCCGTATCATCGATGGACGTGACCGAGCTCAGCTCTTTGTAGATGGTCAATGGATTGCTACTCAATACCAGACAGAGATAGGTGAAGATATCTACTGTCAGGGCAATCGAGAAGGCTTTTCAGAAATTGACATCTTGATCGAAAATATGGGGCGTGTCAACTACGGTCATAAGTTCTTGGCAGATACGCAACGTAAAGGAATTCGTACAGGTGTCTGCAAGGATCTACATTTCTTACTGAATTGGAAACAATATCCACTGCCACTGGATAATCCTGAGAAAATTGATTTTTCAAAAGGATGGACAGAAGGACAGCCAGCCTTTTACGCTTTCGACTTTACGGTCGAAGAGCCGAAGGATACCTACTTAGACTTGTCTGAGTTTGGTAAGGGAGTTGCCTTTGTCAACGGGCGTCACTTAGGACGTTTCTGGAACGTCGGCCCGACCCTCTCACTTTATATCCCTCATAGCTATCTCAAGGAAGGTGCTAACCGCATCATCATCTTTGAAACTGAGGGCGAATATAAAGAAGAGATTCATTTAACTCGTAAACCTACACTAAAACACATAAAGGGGGAAAACTTATGACAATTGTAGGATGCCGTATCGATGGACGTTTGATCCACGGTCAAGTAGCCAATCTTTGGGCTGGAAAACTAAATGTTTCACGCATTATGGTTGTAGACGACGAAGTTGTTAACAACGATATTGAAAAGAGTGGTTTGAAACTTGCGACACCACCAGGTGTGAAACTCAGTATCTTGCCAGTTGAGAAAGCAGCAGCAAATATCCTTGCTGGTAAATACGATAGCCAACGTCTCTTTATCGTTGCACGTAAACCAGACCGTTTCCTTGGTTTGGTCGAAGCAGGTGTTCCGCTTGAAACACTCAACGTCGGCAATATGTCTCAAACACCAGAAACTCGCTCTATCACACGTTCTATCAACGTGGTAGACAAGGATGTGGAAGATTTCCACAAACTAGCAGAAAAAGGTGTGAAACTCACTGCTCAAATGGTTCCAAATGATCCAGTTTCAGACTTTTTGAGCTTATTAAAATAGGAAAAATTTTTAGGAGGTCATTGTTATGATACAATGGTGGCAAATTTTACTTCTCACTTTGTACTCAGCTTATCAAATCTGTGATGAGTTGACAATCGTTTCATCTGCAGGTTCCCCTGTATTCGCTGGTTTCATTACTGGTTTGATCATGGGAGATGTGACAACTGGTTTGTTTATCGGTGGTAGCTTGCAGTTGTTCGTTCTCGGGGTTGGTACCTTTGGTGGTGCTTCTCGTATCGACGCAACTTCTGGTGCGGTTCTTGCAACAGCATTCTCTATCTCTCAAGGTATTGATACAGATCTTGCGATTACAACAATCGCTGTACCAGTAGCAGCACTTTTGACATACTTCGACGTTCTTGGACGTATGACAACTACTTTCTTTGCACACCGTATTGATGCTGCGATCGAACGCTTTGACTACAAAGGTATCGAACGCAACTACCTACTTGGTGCGATTCCATGGGCTCTTTCTCGTGCCCTTCCAGTATTCTTCGCCCTTGCTTTCGGTGGAGAATTCGTACAAGGTGTTGTAAACCTTGTTAAAGAATACCAATGGGTTGCAGACGGTTTGACTCTTGCAGGTCGTATGCTTCCAGGTCTTGGATTCGCTATCTTGCTTCGTTACCTTCCAGTTAAACGTAACCTTCACTACCTTGCTATGGGATTCGGTTTGACAGCTATGTTGACTGTTCTTTACTCAAACGTAACAAGTCTTGGTGGAGCAGTTGCTGGAATCATTGGCACTCTTCCTGCTGAAGTTGCTGAAAAAATTGGCTTTGTTAACAACTTCAAAGGATTGTCTATGATCGGTATCTCTATCGTGGGTATCTTCCTTGCAGTTGTTCACTTCAAGAACAGCCAAAAAGTTGCTGTAGCAGCACCTTCTACACCATCAGAAAGTGGGGAAATCGAAGATGACGAATTCTAATTACAAACTAACAAAAGAAGATTTTAATCAAATCAACAAACGTAGCTTGTTTACTTTCCAATTAGGTTGGAACTACGAACGTATGCAAGCTTCTGGTTACCTTTACATGATCTTGCCACAATTACGTAAAATGTATGGGGATGGAACTCCTGAATTGAAAGAAATGATGAAAGTTCATACTCAATTCTTCAATACTTCACCATTCTTCCACACTATTATCGCTGGTTTTGACCTTGCCATGGAAGAAAAAGATGGTGTGGGTTCAAAAGATGCCGTTAACGGTATCAAGACAGGTTTGATGGGACCATTTGCTCCTCTTGGAGATACAATCTTTGGTTCACTTGTACCTGCTATCATGGGATCTATCGCAGCAACTATGGCTATCGCTGGCCAACCATGGGGTATCTTCCTTTGGATCGCAGTTGCAGTTGCTTATGACATCTTCCGTTGGAAACAGTTGGAATTTGCCTACAAAGAAGGGGTTAACCTTATTAACAACATGCAAAGTACTTTGACAGCTTTGATTGACGCTGCATCTGTACTTGGTGTCTTCATGATGGGTGCTCTTGTAGCAACAATGATCAACTTTGAGATTTCTTACAAATTGCCAATCGGTGAAAGATGATTGACTTCCAAGACATCTTGAACTCAATCTTCCCACGTTTGCTTCCAGCAATCTTTACTGCCTTTATCTTCTGGTTGCTTGGTAAGAAAGGTATGACTTCTACTAAAGCTATCGGTATCATTATCGCTCTTGCAGTAGGTCTTTCTGCCTTTGGTAAATTTGTACTTGGAATGGGCGCATAATTTATGGCTAAATCATTAATTTTGGTGAGTCATGGTCGCTTCTGTGAAGAACTTAAAGGTAGCACTGAAATGATTATGGGGCCACAAGACAATATTTACACAGTAGCTCTTCTTCCAGAAGATGGGCCAGAAGAATTTACTGCAAAATTTGAAGCTGCTATTGAAGGTTTGGATGATTTCCTAGTCTTTGCGGATCTTCTCGGAGGAACACCATGTAACGTGGTAAGCCGTTTGATTATGGAAGATCGTGACATCGAACTTTACGCAG
>CAKMPG010000077.1:0-6677 GCA_927911355.1 Streptococcus mitis
AAAAATTCTGCCAACTTACGAGCACGAGTCACCCCTCCATGGTCTGGGCTGACAACCACATAGTCAGAACCAACCATACCACGACGCTCAAAATAATCTGCAATCAGAGGAGCTCCCATCAAATGATCCACAGGAATATCAAAGAATCCTTGAATCTGCGCAGCATGCAAGTCGATTGTCAATAAACGATCTACCCCAGCTACTTCAAGCATATTTGCAACAAGTTTTGAGGTGATTGGCTCACGCGCTCTCGCCTTTCTATCCTGACGTGCATACCCATAGTAAGGCATGACAACATTGACAGATTCTGCACTGGCACGCTTCAAAGCATCTACCATAATCAAAATTTCAAGCAGATTGTCATTTACAGGCGAACTAGTTGATTGTAGGATAAAGACGTGTTTCCCACGGATTGATTCTTCGATGTTGACCTGAATCTCTCCATCTGAAAATTGGCGAACACTTGATTTCCCCAACTCTATCCCAATCTCCTGCGCCACACGTTCTGCCAATTCTTTATTAGAAGAAAGGGCAAACAGCTTTAAATCAGAAAAAGACATGATTTCCTCCGGTATATATGTATCGCTTGTGCTTTTCACAAGATTTTTCCATCTACCATTGTAGCGCTTTTTGTACTATTTTTCAATCAAAAATAAAAGAAGGGCACCATATTTGTACCCTTGCATCATTCTTTTGAAAAATATTCTAGTTCATCAACTCATTGTGCTTCTCAACAAAGCGATAAACCTGATAAAAACCATAAAGAGTAATAGCCGTAACCACTGGAATCGCTAAAGGCAACTCTGTCTCTAATTCTACAAAAGGAGAATTAAACAGGAAGTGAGTTCCCAAGGCTAAAGCTAGGAAAATAAGCCCCTCTTTCTTGCCAACCTTCTGCCCTTTATAAGCTCTGTAAAGCAAGTAAACACCTACTACCGCCAACCCTGAAAAAGTCCAGTGAGAGGCAATTCCTGAGATGATACGCTCTAAAATTCTCGAAATAGTAAAGTCAAAGCCCTCTGGCAAATCCGTACGAATGTAGCCAATATCCTCAATCATTTGAAATCCCAAACCAGAAGCAATCCCTAGTAAAAACAAAGATTTTAATTTTCGCACAGGAATCAAAGCTAAAACAAAGACAAGTGGCAATAATTTAAGCGGTTCTTCTACCAAAGGAGCCACAATCGCACTTTCAAAGGCATTTAAAAATGCACTATCTGGGAAAAGAGCACCCAGTAAATCATGGATGTAAGTGTTAGCAAAGCTTGATAACCAACCTGAAATAAACATCCCACCTAATAGAGATAGTATCAAAGCGTTTTGGGGAACTTCCCATTTTTTCCCAAAACGACTTAGGACAAAGGTAGCCGGAATCATGTAAAAGAGAGCTAGAAAGATAGAAACTCCCATTAGTCCATATTCCGCACCTGACATCGAACCGTCCGTATAGTAGATGGTTTCATACTGTAAACCAATACATAGCAATAAAAATAAAAATAAATAAAATACTGTTTTTCTTCATACACTTTCTTTCTAAATGAAGTATTTATAATTCTACGACTGTCATACTTCCTGTATCTACATCGTAAATAGCACCAGAGATAATGACATCATCTGGTATTATGGGCGACTCGATAAGGATTTGCATGTCCTCACGTACACTCTCCTCTATATCTTGGAAAGGCAAAAAATCCTGATCTGACACATCGACACCTAGTTCCTCTTTTAAATATTCCTGAAAAGGACCATTTTCAAAAGTCTGAGCACCACAGTCTGTATGGTGCAATACCACAATCTCTCTTGTCCCCATTTGTTGCTGGGAAATCACCAGCGAACGAATCATGTCTTCTGTTACTCGACCACCTGCATTCCGCAAGATATGAGCATCCCCAAGTGCCAAACCTAGAGCTTGCGCAACGTGCAGACGCGAATCCATGCAGGTCACAATAGCTACTCTTGTTTTGGGTTTAAGTGGCAGATTTAACTGCCCATGTAGGGCAACATAAGCCTGATTGGCTTGCATAAACTGTTCAAAATACGACACGATTCCCTCCTTGAAAATTTGATAGTCAAATATTTCTCCTATCTTATCATTTTTAAGAGAATTTGTCACAGATTAAGCAAAAACCTTTTTTCAAAACTTCCTGAATCGTTGTTACTCCAATAACCTGAATTTCCTTAGGCGGAGTAATTCCTGTCAAGGAATTTTTCGGTACATAAATCTTAGTAAAGCCCAGTTTAGCAGCTTCATTAATGCGCTGTTCGATACGATTTACACGCCGAATTTCTCCTGTCAAGCCCAGTTCGCCTACAAAACATTCCTGAGGATTGGTTGGCTTGTCCTTGTAGCTCGAAGCAATGGCAACAGCGACGGCCAAGTCAATGGCAGGTTCATCCAATTTGACACCACCAGCAGATTTGAGATAAGCATCCTGATTTTGTAGGAGAAGACCTGCCCGTTTTTCTAAAACAGCCATAATCAAACTCGCGCGATTAAAATCAAGACCTGTCGTCGTACGCTTGGCATTTCCAAACATGGTCGGTGTCACCAAGGCCTGAACTTCCGCCAAAATAGGACGCGTCCCTTCCATGGTCACAACGATTGACGAACCAGTCGCCCCATCCAAACGCTCTTCTAGGAAAACTTGACTCGGATTGAGTACCTCAACCAAACCGCCCGACTGCATCTCAAAAATCCCAATCTCATTTGTTGAACCAAAACGGTTTTTGACCGCTCTCAGAATACGGAAGGTATGGTGACGCTCCCCTTCAAAGTAAAGCACCGTATCCACCATATGCTCCAACATGCGCGGACCAGCCAAGGTTCCTTCCTTGGTAACATGCCCTACGATAAAGATAGCAATGTTATTAGTCTTAGCTAACTGCATAAGTTCAGCCGTCACCTCACGCACCTGAGAAACAGACCCCTGCACCCCTGAAATCTCAGGAGACATAATAGTCTGAATGGAGTCAATAATGAGGAAGTCTGGTTGGATTCGCTCCACCTCAGATCGAACACTCTGCATATTGGTCTCTGCATAGAGATAAAACTCGCTATCAATATCACCCAAACGCTCTGCACGTAGTTTAATCTGCTGGGCAGACTCCTCCCCACTGACGTAGAGAACCGTTCCCACTTGGGACAACTGGGTTGAGACTTGTAGGAGAAGCGTTGATTTCCCGATTCCAGGATCCCCACCTATGAGTACGAGACTTCCTGGTACCACTCCACCCCCAAGTACACGGTTGAATTCCTCCATCTCCGTCTTGGTTCGATTGACATTGATAGAAGTCACCTCAGCCAGTTTCATGGGCTTGGTTTTCTCCCCTGTTAAGGACACACGCGCATTCTTGACCTCAGCAACCTCAACCTCTTCTACAAAAGAAGACCAAGACCCACAGTTAGGACAACGTCCCAGATATTTAGGGGAATTATACCCACAATTTTGACACACAAATGTCGCTTTTTTCTTTGCGATGATAAACCTCTTTCTATATCTCTAACTCACACTCAATCACTTGGCAAAAATCAATCTTCTCATTTGGCACAAACTGGCGCATAAGCATGTTGTGAGTTACCACTAGCACGGTCTGGTAATCTCGATACTTACCCATGCATTCTAGAAAACGAGACTTCATCTCCGTAGCTGTCTCATATTGAATAGGACTATTAGGAAGTAACTCCCCATTATTTTCTAGAAACATAGTACGAGCTTTTTCAAAATTATCTGTGCCACTTTCATAGACCTGCCATTCATGTAATAATGGCTCCACTCTCAAAGGAAGTCCCGTAGCACAAACCACATAAAAAGCCGTTTCTAAAGCTCTTGTGACTGCAGAAGATATGATTATTCAGCTGAAAGGAGTAAAGGATTGGTGCTCAGTTCCTGAGCTTGCTGCCGTCCCTTCTCAGACAAGGGTGCTAAATCTATCCCAAATCCCGTATAAGAACGCTCCTCTAACTCACGGTAATCTGGCTCCCCGTGACGTACAAAGATAATCTTCATTCTAGTGCCCAGTCGACCCAAATCCACCAGTTCGCACGCCGTCTGCCACATCTCCATCTACAATTAAGAAAGGAGCAAAGACAGCCTGAACAACACGTTCTCCAACTTCAAGAACAACTTCTTGATCTGTAATATTCTTCATCTGCGCAAAAAATATGCCCTTCATTGCCAGGATTGCCATAATAATCCCCATCAATGACTCCAACTGAATTAATTAAAACCAAGCCCCTTCTTACGAGGGTTTGAAGAACGATCATAAAGGTAAAGAACCTCAGTCGGTTGCATATAAGCCTTAACTCCTGTCGGAACCAAGACAATCTCTTCTGGCGCAATAACCGTACGCACAGCAACCTTTAAGTCGTAACCAGCCGCATGCGCTGTCTCACGCTTGGGCAATAAATTTTCATCTGTAAAACTAGAAACCAATTCAAAACCACGAATTTTCATCATCTTCTCTTTTCTATTATCATTTATTCTAGATTATTCTATCTTATTTATTCGGAAAAAGCACGAAAAAAAGAGCACACAATTCAAATCGCTTAGGGCTGCTGGATTCCTCCCCTGACCCGCTTCACGCAGAACTGTTGCTCCACTATTTATTATATCACATTCCTATTCATTTTAAAAGCAAAATTATTTTTTCCGTCTATTTCTAAAAAAGTCCTGCATAATAGCTACGCATTCATCTTCCAAAATTCCCGTTTCAACCTCCACACGGTGATTGAGACGCTCATCTGTCAAGATATCGTACAAACTCCCAGCAGCGCCAAATTTCTGGTTTTTAGCCCCATAGACCACGTTTGGAATACGGGCAAGTCCAATCGCCCCACTACACATGACACAAGGCTCAATGGTCACAAAAAGCGTGCAATCCAGCAAGCGCCAACTCTCCTCACTCAGGTTCGCATGCTCTATAGCCATAATCTCCGCATGCATAACCGCTCGCTGCAGTTCCTCACGCGCATTATGCCCACGGCCAATGATTTCTCCGTCCTTGACAATCACACAACCAATTGGAATTTCATCGTGTTCAAGAGCAATCTCAGCCTCTCTCAAAGCTTCCCTCATAAAGACTTCTTTTTCTTCAACTGTATAATTCATCAATTTCCCTTTTACTACTTATCGATTGTATTATTATATCATGAATCCCAAGACAAAAAAAAGCCACCGATGCGGTGACTTTATAGGGAGATTATTATGAAAAAGAAAAGTTTAGGATATTTGTTACAACAAGTTAGGAGGTCTTCTTGTAACTGTCTATAGTATATCCGACCTATCTTAAATAAATCTTAAAAATCTCTTAGGACCAAACACTTTCTAAAATATTTGTTTGTTCACGACCAGGACCTACTGAGAAAGTAGAAATACGAACTCCAACCAATTCACTCACACGACGAACATAGTTACGCGCATTCTCAGGAAGATCTTCCAAATTACGAACTCCGGTAATATCTTCTGACCAACCTGGCAACTCTTCATAGATAGGCTTGCAACGTTTCAATTGCTCAAGACTAGCTGGATAGTAGTCAATACGTTGACCATCAAGATCATAGGCCACACAGATTTTCACAGTATCTAAACCACTCAAAACATCGATAGAGTTCAATGAAAGGTTAGTAATACCAGAAACGCGACGGCTATGGCGCATCACAACTGAATCAAACCATCCCACACGACGTGGACGACCAGTTGTTGTACCATATTCATGACCGACTTCACGGATACGTTCTCCCACTTCATCAAACAACTCAGTTGGGAAAGGACCGTCTCCTACACGACTCGTATAGGCTTTACATACACCAACAACCTTGTCAATCTTACTTGGACCAACACCAGAACCAATCGTAACACCACCAGCCACAGGGTTTGATGACGTAACAAATGGATAAGTACCTTGGTCGATATCTAGCATAACACCTTGCGCACCTTCAAAAAGCACACGTTTACCGTTATCAAGCGCATCGTTCAAGATAACAGATGTATCAGTTACATATTGCTTGATTTGTTGGCCATATTCATAGTACTCTTCAAAAATATCATCAATTGAAATAGGAGTACTGTCATACAATTTTTCAAACAGACGATTCTTTTCCGCAAGATTACGCTCCAAACGCTCACGAAAAATATCTTTATCTAAAAGATCTGCAATACGAATCCCAACACGAGCAGCCTTGTCCATATAAGCTGGACCAATTCCCTTGATTGTAGTCCCAATCTTATTGTCGCCCTTAGCTTCTTCTTGCAAGCGATCCAACTCGATATGATAAGGCAAAATAACATGCGCACGATCAGAAATACGCAAGTTATCAGTTGTCACACCCTCCTCATGAAGATAGCTCAACTCTTTTACAAGAGATTTAGGATTTACAACCATACCATTCCCAATAACAGAGATTTTTCAGGGAAGAAAATTCCAGATGGAATCAAGTGCAACTTAAATTTCTTACCATCGATCACAATCGTGTGACCTGCATTATCACCACCCTGGTAACGTGCAATCACTTCTGCATTCGCTGAAAGAAAGTCTGTAATCTTCCCCTTTACCTTCATCACCCCATTGGGTACCTACAACAACAACTGAAGTCATAATCTTGTCGTGAGCCCTACAGGCTCTTCCTTTCATCACATACATGGCAGGACTCTCACCTGCAATTATAATCTTACAATTTA
>CAKMPG010000078.1:0-11255 GCA_927911355.1 Streptococcus mitis
CATGTTTTTTTGACCTCTGTCCGACTCCCTACAGCGCGCAACTAAAAAATTTATCCAATCTCATAGAACTATTTATATCACACTCAAAAAGGAGGCTTGTCTCAATGACCAACCTCCTTTTTCGTTTCATCTCTCAAAAATCTCTTCAAACCGCGTCAACGTCTGCCTTGCCGTATATATGTTACTGACTTCGTCAGTTCTATCTGCAACCTCAAAACAGTGTTTTTGAGCTGACTTCGTTAGTTCTATCTACAACCTCAAAGCAGTGATTTGAGCAACCTGCGGCTAGTTTCCAAGTTTGCTCTTTGATTTTCATTGAGTATCAGATTTAGGAAATTAACTTCCTCGTCTCCAAAAAATAGCTAAAACAATCATGGAACCTAGTACTGCCGGAATAATGGCAGTTCCTGCTATTATCGGTCCCCAAGTCCCAAAAAGCAAATGGCCTATAAAGGCACCAATCCATCCGAGAAACATTTTTCCAAAACATCCCATGCGTTCTCCACGATTGGTCAGAGTACCTGCTAAAAATCCAACTAGGAGACCAACGAACATACTTCCTAACATATTATCTCCTTAATTTGCCCAATCTCCGTTACGGAAGAGTGGTACACGTGTCCCATCTTCACGGATACCATCGATATCCATTTGGTTAGAACCAATCATAAAGTCTACGTGAACATCTGAACAGTTAAGCCCCGCAGCTTCAAGCTCCTCTTCGCTCATCTCCGCTCCACCAACTACGCTAGTTGCATAGGCTGCACCGATAGCCAAGTGATTTGACGCATTTTCATCGAAAAGGGTGTTAAAGAAGGTAATGCCTGACTGAGAAATTGGGCTTGGATCTGGTACCAAGGCACATTCACCCAAGGCACGCGCACCCGCATTTTCAAAGACAAGGTCTTTCATGACCTGATCACCCTTCTCAGCAGTGATATCAACGATTTGTCCATCCTTAAAGGTCACCTTAATACCTTCAATAATGTTTCCGTTATAACTAAGCGGTTTTGTAGAAGTGACATAACCATCTGCACGACGGAAGTCAGGTGCTGTGAAGACTTCTTCTGTCGGCATATTTGGCAAGAATCCTTCGCCCTGTGCATTGATAGCACCAGCTGATTCCCAAACGTGGTTCTTCGGCAAACCAAGGGTCAAATCGGTCCCTGGCGCTGTGTAGTGAAGGGCTGAAAATTGCTCTTTATTAAGCATATCGGCCTTGCTCTTGAGGATAGCTGCATGCTCTTCCCAAGCCTTAACAGGATCTGCTTCGTAGACACGGCAAGTTTTGAAGATTTGGTCCCAAAGGAGATCAACTGCTTCTTCATCACTCGCAGCATTTGGAAAGACTTTCTTAGCCCATTCAAGTCCAGCAGCAGCTGCTACCGTCCAGCTAACCTTGTTGGATTGAGTTGCGATACGCATTGGCTTCATGGCAAGTCCCATAGCTTTAGCAGAAGCTGATAGCTTGTCAGCATCCACACCGTTCAAGGCACCTGGATCAGATGAACGAACTCCAAGACGGCTAGCTTTGTTCTCCAAAAGATAGTTCATCTCAGCAATCTTGTATTCTGGCACATTGTCCAGACGCTCCATCGGTGCATGGAGGAATTTCTCACGGTTGATGACATCATCTGTCCACTGAACGATAACCTCATGCGCACCCAAAGCATAAGCTTCTTTCACAATCAAATGCGCCAACTCGCGTTGCTCCACATCAATAGAGAGAGCCAAAGTATGACCAGGTTGCACGTTAATTCCATTCGCAACCAACAATTTCGCATATTTTTCTAGATTTTCTTTAAAATTTGGTAAAACCATTCTGTTTTCTCTTTTCTATATTTTTAGTTTTATTCAAAGCAGATAGTAGCCCTGCTAGTGCAATAGCACCTGACAATAGTGCTGTTGATAGAAGAATTGTTTGATCAGCAAGTTCCAATTGATACTCAAACACCTTCTCAGCCGGCTTATCTTCCGCAAAAATTCTTAGTTTCATCTTTTTTCCTCCAAGACCTTAAAACAACTCATCAAACAAACTCAACTGATTATCCTCTGGCATATTTCCAAGAATACCCATTTCATCCATCTTTCAACCAAGGTTGATGAGAGTCCGCCACGTTTGCGTAGCTCTGTTTTAGACAGGAATTCTCCCTCTTCACGCGCTCGCACCAACTGCTTAGCAACGTTCTCTCCCAGACCATCCATTGCTACAAATGGCGGAATGAGGGTATCCCCATCGATAAGGAACTCTGTCGCCTGACTACGATAGAGATCGAGTTTTCCAAACTTGAAACCACGCTCCCACATCTCATTGACAATCTCAAGAGTTGTATAGAGATCGATTTCCACATTAGAAGCCTCATTGTTCTTCCGTTTTTCAGAGATTTCTTCCATTCTGCGTTTGATGGCATCCAAGCCCGCACCCATGGTCTTGATATCAAAAGCCTTAGCACGGATGGAGAAGTAAGCACAGTAGTAATAAATGGGATGGTGAACCTTGAAGTAAGCTACACGAAGGGCCATCATAACGTAGGCTGCCGCATGGGCTTTAGGGAACATGTACTTGATTTTCCCACAGGACTCTATATACCACTCTGGCACCTTATTAGCCTTCATGGCTTCGATATAGCCATTGCGTTCCTCTTCGGAAATCTTGAGCCACAAGCCCTTACGTACCCGTTCCATGATGGTAAAGGCCATCTTAGGTTCTAGACCCGCGTGCATGAGGTAAACCATGATGTCGTCCCGACAACCGATAACAGTCGATAAGTCAGCAATCCCTTGTTTAATCAAATCTTGGGCATTGCCCAACCAAACATCGGTACCGTGGGACAACCCTGACAACTGAAGCAATTCTGCAAAAGTCGTCGGATGGGTTTCATCGACCATCCCTCGGACAAAGTTGGTTCCAAACTCTGGAATCCCCAGCATGCCCGTAGGCGTTCCGATTTGCTCAGGTGTTACCCCTAGCACATCTGTCCCTGAAAAGAGGGCCATCACGCCTTCGTCATCCATAGGAATTTCATTAGGATCAATCCCAGACAAGTCTTGGAGTTTTCGAATCATAGTCGGATCATCATGTCCCAGTACATCGAGTTTGAGGACGTTCTCGTCGATATCATGGAAGTTAAAGTGAGTGGTCTGCCATTCAGCTGTCACGTCATCTGCTGGATACTGGACAGGCGTAAAATCATAGACATCCATGTAGTTAGGAATAACAACGATTCCCCCAGGGTGTTGTCCTGTTGTCCGCTTGACACCAGCAGCACCTTGGGCAAGACGTTCCACCTCTGCATCACGATAAAACTTGCCATAATCTCTCTCATAGCCCTTGACAAAACCATAGGCAGTCTTGGCAGCCACCGTACCAACCGTTCCTGCACGGAAGGCATATTCCTCACCAAAGATATCACGCACATCCAAGTGAGCACTAGGCTGATCTTCTCCCGAGAAGTTCAAGTCAATATCGGGAACCTTGTCCCCATCAAAACCAAGGAAGGTTTCAAACGGAATATCCTGTCCGTTTTTACTTAGTTTGTGACCACATTTAGGACAGTCCTTATTAGGCATATCAAATCCTGAACCATAAGAACCATCGGTGATAAACTCACTGTACTGACACTGACCACAGACATAGTGAGGGGAGAGAGGATTAACCTCCGTAATCCCAATCATAGTCGCAACAAAACTAGATCCGACAGACCCACGAGAACCAACCAAGTAACCCCGTTCATTAGAACGTTGTACCAGCATCTGCGAGGCCAGATAAATCACGGCAAAGCCATTCCCCAGAATGGATGTTAATTCTTTTCAATCCGCAAATCAACAATATCTGGCAGTGGATTTCCATAAATCTCAAAAGCTTTCTTATAGGTCAACTCAGCAACTGTTTCTTCAGCCTTGTCGATGAAAGGCGTGTACAAGTCACCCTTAACAACCTCAACGGGTTCAAAGATTTCTGCCAAGGCATTGGTGTTTTCAATGACCAATTTCCGAGCTAATTCCTCTCCTAAGAAGGCAAATTCATCCAACATCTCATTGGTTGTTCGAAAATGAGTCTTTGGAAGTGGTGCCGGTTGGGCATGTTCGCCATGACCAATAGTCCGGTTAATCATAGCCCCCTGCCCCAAACTACGGACGATAATTTCACGGTAAATCTCTTCTTCTGGTTCGATATAATGGACATTCCCCGTAGCAAGAACAGGCTTGCCAAGGCGGTCTCCCACCTCTATCAAACTTTTGATAATAGTCTGGAGTTCTTCCATATCCTTGACCTGCTCCTTGGCAATCAAGGGAGCATAGATAGCTGGTGGCATGACCTCAATAAAGTCATAATACTTGGCCACCTCAACCGCCGCATCCACGCCCTGGGAAACGACTGCATCAAAAACTTCACCTTCAGAGCAAGCTGAACCTAAAATCAAACCTTCCCGATGAGCATCTAGAACTGTTCTCGGAATCCGTGGCACTCCTTCAAAGTACTTGGTATTAGACAAGGAAACCAGCTTAAAGATATTTTTTAGCCCTACTTGATTCTTGACATAAATTGTCGCATGTTTAATCCGAGCTTTTTTATAAGAATCTGGACTAACCAAATCAATATTGAGTCTAGCTAAATCCGTCACACCATGTTTTTTCTGCTACCTCTTTGATAAAGATGAAAAGCAGACGACCAGTAGCTTCCGCATCGTAATTGGCCATGTGGTGATGTTCCAAAGCCACACCAAAACGCTTGGTCAAAGGCCCCAAACCATGACGTTTATACTCAGGATAGAGATTTCTAGCAAACTCGAGCGTATCAATAACTGGCTGACTAATCTTTGGCAGACCATGACGTTCATAGTTGGCATTCATAAAGCCAACGTCAAAGGTGGCATTGTGGGCGACTAGGACCGTATCCTTACAAAATTCTTGGAATTCTTGCAAAACTTGTTCCAGTGGCTTGGCATTTTTGACATGATCATCTGTAATTCCAGTCAACTCAGTAGTAAAAGCTGACAAGGGATGACCAGGATTGATAAATTCATCAAATTCGGCAATAACATTCCCCTTGTACATCTTAGAGGCCGCAACCTGAATCAAGTCATTATAAATAGCTGAAAGTCCTGTCGTTTCCACGTCAAAGACCACATAGGTCGCTTCCGACAAGTCCATCTCTACTTCGTTATAGACGATAGGAACACGGTCCTCCACGATATTGGCTTCCATACCATAGATCAGCTGGATCCCCGCTTTCTTAGCCGCCTTATAACCGTGTGGGAAGGATTGAACATTCCCGTGGTCGGTGATAGCAACTGCTTTGTGTCCCCACTTAGCAGCTGTCGCAACGATTTCTTCAACCTCTGGTAGAGCATCCATGGTCGACATGTTAGTATGAGCATGAAACTCAACCCGACGCTCACCTTCTGGCATCAAATCCTTACGCTCATAGTGAACAACTTCCTGCACGTCTTGCACGTTCATCGTCAAATCGCGTGTGAAGTTATTCATCTCCACATTCCCACGAACTCGGAGCCAAGAATTTTTTCTTGATTAGATCAAATTTCTGAGCCTCTTCTTCATTCTTAACCCACTTTTGCATAGAAAAACTTGAAGTGTAGTCCGTCATTTTAAAGTTGATCAAACACGCCCTGTTCTGGTCACTTTTTTGCTCCACATCAAAAACAACCCCTTCAAAGACCAGACGATTTTCCTCCGTCGTCACTTCAATCATAGGAGTAATCTCTGCCTTATCCAGCTTGGGTTTAACTACAGCTTTTTTCGCTTGAAATCAAAGGCTGGTTTCTCTTCCGCTGGAGGAGGTGCCATCTGTTCCAGTTGTTCCATCGCACGGAGCGCTTCCTCATTGGCAGCTTGAACAATCTGCTCGTTTCAGCATGAAAAGCCTCTTCCTGCTCTTGGGTCAGGACATCATTCTTCTCGACTTGACAGTTAAAAGTTGGAAAACCAAACTTTTCGAGTTGTTTCGCCAAATTCGGAAGATGATTCTTCTTAAAGTGTTCCTTATCAATCGCCTCAGAACCCTCAATAAAGAGTTGATTTCCCTCAGCACGAACTTGCAAATTCTGATAAAGAGATTTAAAACCTTGGCTAGCACATGGCCCTTCAGAGAAAGCCTCCCTATAGTAGGACTGCAAGAGCTGATTTGAAAATTCTTGAGACAGAGTCTTGATTTCGAAAACAGCTTTATTACCTGTCTTAGAAAATTCTTCCCTCAAACCTTTCTTTAATTCTAAAAAGATTTCAATCGGTAAAATATTAGAAAATACGAAATGAAACTCCCATACCTTACTAATTTTATGAACCACAACTCGCTCAATATCAGCCTGTGATAAAGCAGGAGCCTGTCTCATTTCAGCAGGCATCCCCAATTGATTCATCAAAAATTTCAAAACTGTTTGACATTCATTTCCTCACATTATTCTCCTACTATTTTACCATATTTAGAGGTATTTTCTAAAGACAAAAGGAAGCCACTAAGTGACTTCCTTCTAGAGTGAGGACGGATTAGTCTTCACCTTTGTTTTTCTTAATGATTTCTTCTTGTACTGACTTAGGTACATCTTCGTAGTGGTCAAATACCATCATGAATGTACCACGTCCTTGAGATGCAGAACGAAGAACTGTTGCGTAACCGAACATTTCAGCAAGTGGAACGTAAGCACGAACGATTTGGCTGTTACCATGTGCTTCCATACCATCTACACGTCCACGACGAGCAGTTACGTGACCCATAACATCACCAAGGTTTTCTTCTGGAACAGTGATTGTTACAAGCATCATTGGCTCAAGGATAGCTGGTTGTGCTGATTTAGCAGCTTCTTTAAGAGCAAGTGAAGCCGCAATCTTGAAGGCAGTTTCAGATGAGTCGACATCGTGGTATGAACCATCGTAAAGCTTAGCTTTAACGTCAACCATTGGGTAACCTGCAAGAACACCGTTAGCCATAGATTCTACCAAACCTTTTTCAACCGCTGGGATAAATTCACGAGGAACCACACCACCGACGATTGCGTTTTCGAATTCGAATCCTTTACCTTCTTCGTTTGGAGTAAATTCAATCCATACATCACCGAATTGACCTTTACCACCAGACTGACGTTTGAAGAATCCACGTGCTTGAGTAGAAGCGCGGAATGTTTCACGGTAAGATACTTGAGGAGCACCTACGTTCGCTTCAACTTTGAACTCACGACGCATACGGTCAACAAGGACGTCAAGGTGAAGCTCACCCATACCAGAGATAACTGTTTCACCAGTTTCAACGTTTGTTTCAACGCGGAATGTTGGATCTTCTTCAGCCAATTTTTGAAGGGCGATACCCATCTTATCTTGGTCAGCTTTAGATTTTGGCTCAACCATCAATTGGATAACTGGTTCTGGAACGTTGATTGATTCAAGAATGATTTTAGCTTTTTCATCTGTCAATGAGTCACCAGTTGTAGTATCTTTCAAACCAACGGCAGCAGCAATATCACCTGAGTAAACAGTGTCGATTTCTTGACGGCTGTTAGCGTGCATTTGAAGGATACGTCCGATACGCTCACGTTTACCTTTAGAAGTGTTCAATACGTATGAACCTGATTGAAGAACACCTGAGTAAACACGGAAGAATGTCAAACGACCTACAAATGGGTCAGTCATGATCTTGAAGGCAAGAGCTGCAAATGGCTCTTCGTCAGATGCTGGACGAGTTTCTTCTTCGTCTGTATCTGGGTTGATACCTTTGATTGCTGGGATGTCAAGTGGGCTTGGAAGGTAGTCAATAACCGCATCAAGCATCAATTGAACACCTTTGTTCTTGAAGGCAGAACCACACAATACTGGGAAGAATTCAACGTTGATAGTCGCTTTACGGATACCAGCTTTCAATTCTTCGTTAGTGATTTCTTCACCTTCGAGGTATTTCATCATCAATTCTTCGTCAGTTTCAGCAACTGCTTCAATCAATTTTTCACGGTATTCTTGAGCTTGGTCAAGGTATTCAGCTGGGATGTCTTCTTCAAGGATATCTGTACCAAGATCGTTAGTATAGATTTCAGCTTTCATCTTGATCAAGTCGATGATACCACGGAAGTCATCTTCAGAACCGATTGGCAATTGGATTGGGTGTGCATTTGCTTGAAGACGATCGTGAAGTGTGCTTACAGAGTAAAGGAAGTCAGCACCGATTTTGTCCAT
This sequence comes from Streptococcus mitis, assembly GCA_927911355.1. Classification (GTDB taxonomy): domain Bacteria; phylum Bacillota; class Bacilli; order Lactobacillales; family Streptococcaceae; genus Streptococcus; species Streptococcus mitis_DD. The sequence continues at coordinate 8,179 of CAKMPG010000078.1, forward strand.
TTTGTTGGCAAATACGATACGTGGAACTCCATACTCAGTTGCTTGACGCCAAACTGTTTCAGTTTGAGGCTCAACACCTGATTGTGAGTCAAGAACGGTAACCGCTCCATCCAATACACGAAGAGAACGTTGTACTTCGATTGTGAAGTCCACGTGTCCTGGTGTGTCGATGATGTTTACGCGGTGGTTGTTCCATTGAGCTGTTGTCGCAGCAGATGTGATAGTGATACCACGTTCTTGCTCTTGCTCCATCCAGTCCATTTGTGACGCACCTTCGTGAGTTTCACCGATTTTGTGGATTTTACCAGTGTAGTAAAGAATACGCTCAGTAGTTGTTGTTTTACCAGCATCGACGTGAGCCATGATACCGATATTACGAGTTTTTTCAAGTGAAAATTCGCGTGCCATGAGGTTTGTTTCTCCTATTTATTTTTGATTTCTATTCTATTATAACACGATTTTAATAAAAACGGATAGGCAGGACCTACCCGTTCTCAATGTTTTCATGCTATTGTTGGTTTCAACTTGTAGATTTACAAGTTGAATTGAACTCGGGCTAAAGTTAATTAGCCGATTTGAGCCGGAACGGGATGCTGTGTGAAAAGATAAACTTCCTTGTATTCGTCGAATACTGCGTCAGTTTCCTATTTTCACCTTGCATCCTTACCGTTCCTAGCATCATGATATAGTTGAGCTCAAGCTAAAAGTCTGGAGAAAAAGATGAATCTCATTGGTTGCAATCGCAACCTGCTTCGATTCCCTATTTTCTCTGGGACTTTCTTAACGCTTTCGCATCCTATCTTACCAACGGAAGTGTGCGAATGCACGGTTAGCTTCAGCCATACGGTGAGTGTCTTCACGTTTCTTAACTGCTGCACCAGTGTTGTTAGCAGCATCCAAGATTTCTTTTGCAAGACGATCTTGCATTGTGTGTTCACCACGAAGACGAGCGATTGTTACCAACCAACGAAGTCCAAGTGTTGTACGACGTTCTGGACGAACTTCAACTGGGACTTGGTAGTTAGATCCACCAACACGACGTGCACGTACTTCAAGTACAGGCATGATGTTTTCCATAGCTGTTTCAAATACTTCAAGTGCATCGTTTCCAGTAGCTTCTTTGATTTGCTCAAAGGCACCGTAAACGATTGAAGCAGCTGTACCACGTTTACCATCAAGCATAACGCGGTTGATAAGACGAGTAACTAGTTGTGAATTGTAAAGCGGATCTGGCAATACGTCACGTTTTGGAGCTCTATTTTTACGACTCATTTCTCTTTATCCCCTTTCCTTATGCTTTTGGACGTTTAGTACCGTATTTAGAACGGCCTTGTTTACGATCGTTAACACCTGCAGTATCAAGTGCACCACGGACGATATGGTAACGTACCCCTGGAAGGTCTTTTACACGTCCACCACGAAGAAGCACCACACTGTGCTCTTGCAAGTTGTGTCCGATACCTGGGATGTAGGCAGTAACTTCGATAAGGTTGCTCAAACGTACACGAGCAAATTTACGAAGGGCTGAGTTAGGTTTTTTAGGTGTCATTGTTCCAACACGAGTTGCAACACCACGTTTTTGTGGTGAAGAAACGTTTGTTTGAACTTTTTTATGACTGTTGTAACCAACGTTCAAAGCTGGTGATTTAGATTTTTCTACTTTTGATTTACGCGGTTTGCGAACCAATTGGTTAATTGTAGGCATCTACATTCTCCTGTGTTTTTTTATTTTTGGTGATGATACACTTGGTGACAGCTATCATCTGTGTGTACTTTTGCAACATTTGTCAGCACGTCCCTGTACACTCTTGAGAGACCAAAAGTAAAAAGTACCGTCTATTATTGTAACAAAATTTTCCCTTGGTTGTCAAGATATTTTTCTTTTTTATTGTTAATTTTAGCTCTTTTGTAGTGCTCCCCCAAAAAAGAAAAAGGAGGAATCCCACCCTCCTAAAGTTAGTATTGTTCCATTCAATCCCATCAATTTTAGCACATAATGGTTTTCGAGATATGATAGTATCACAACCAACCAGATTCTTTCGCAATATTAGCAGCTTCTGTTCGATTACCAGCATCTAGTTTCGAAAGAATATTGGTAACATAGTTTCGGACGGTTCCGTTGGATAGATAAAGTTTGTCTGCAATTTCTTGGTTAGAGAAACCCTGAGCGATTCCCTTTAAAACTGCGATTTCTTGCTCTGTTAATGGATTGGGATGCGTCATCACCACTTCCATCAATTCAGGCGAATACTCCTTGCGCCCTTCGAGGACAGTGTGCAAGGTTTGCATGAGGTCTGCAATATTTCTTTCTTTTAATACATAAGCATCTACTCCAGCCTTGACTGCACGTTCAAAATACCCAGGACGCTTGAAGGTCGTCACTACAACCACCTTTGTTTCTAGATTTTCTGCTCGTATCCACTCCAAGACTTCGAGGCCCGTCTTAACAGGCATTTCTACGTCAAGGATGGCGATATCTACAGACTCCTTTTCTAATAGTTGGATTGCTTCTTGCCCATTCTTGGCTTGAAAGACAGACTCTACATCCGGTTGAAGCGTGAGCAACTGGCACATGGCATCTCGCAACATACTTTGATCTTCTGCAACAAGTAGTTTCATCTTAGTTTCTCTCCTTATAAGGTAGTCGAACCTGAACTTCTGTCGGTTGTTTCCAACTAATTACCTTTACTTCTCCCGAAAATGGAAGAACACGATCTCGAACTGTATGGAGGTCATCCCCCTTTATAGAAGCAAAGCCACAGCCATCATCTCCCACTGTTAGAATGAGTTCTTTCTCTGTCCGTTCTAATTTTAAGTAGACTTTAGAAGCTTTGGCATGTTTGATGATATTAGTCACCAATTCAAGCAAAATCATGGAAGCCGTTGACTCCAATTCCTGAGTTAAGCTAGCTGTATCTAGTTGATTAGCTATTTCCACCTCAATTCCAGCAATTTCTAACATCTTTTTCACAGTCTCTAGTTCGGATGTCAAAGTTCTAGACTTAAGATTTTCCACAATGGTTCGCACTTCACGCATTGATTCTTTGCTAATTTGCTGTATTTCTCTTAATTCCTTT
>CAKMPG010000079.1:0-4431 GCA_927911355.1 Streptococcus mitis
CACGTTGACCACGGTAAAACTACCCTAACTGCAGCTATCACAACTGTTTTGGCACGTCGCTTGCCTTCATCAGTTAACCAACCTAAAGACTATGCGTCTATCGATGCTGCTCCAGAAGACGCGAACGCGGTATCACAATCAACACTGCGCACGTTGAGTACGAAACTGAAAAACGTCACTACGCTCACACGACGCTCCAGGACACGCGGACTACGTTAAAAAACATGATCACTGGTGCCGCTCAAATGGACGGAGCTATCCTTGTAGTAGCTTCAACTGACGGACCAATGCCACAAACTCGTGAGCACATCCTTCTTTCACGTCAGGTTGGTGTTAAACACCTTATCGTCTTCATGAACAAAGTTGACTTGGTTGACGACGAAGAATTGCTTGAATTGGTTGAAATGGAAATCCGTGACCTATTGTCAGAATACGACTTCCCAGGTGACGATCTTCCAGTTATCCAAGGTTCAGCTCTTAAAGCCCTTGAAGGTGACACTAAATACGAAGACATCGTTATGGAATTGATGAACACAGTTGATGAGTACATCCCAGAACCAGAACGTGACACTGACAAACCATTGCTTCTTCCAGTCGAAGACGTATTCTCAATCACTGGACGTGGTACAGTTGCTTCAGGACGTATCGACCGTGGTATCGTTAAAGTCAACGACGAAATCGAAATCGTTGGTATCAAAGAAGAAACTCAAAAAGCAGTCGTTACTGGTGTTGAAATGTTCCGTAAACAACTTGACGAAGGTCTTGCCGGAGATAACGTAGGTGTCCTTCTTCGTGGTGTTCAACGTGACGAAATCGAACGTGGACAAGTTATCGCTAAACCAGGTTCAATCAACCCACACACTAAATTCAAAGGTGAAGTTTACATCCTTACTAAAGAAGAAGGTGGACGTCACACTCCATTCTTCAACAACTACCGTCCACAATTCTACTTCCGTACTACTGACGTTACAGGTTCAATCGAACTTCCAGCAGGTACTGAAATGGTAATGCCTGGTGATAACGTGACAATCGACGTTGAGTTGATCCACCCAATCGCCGTAGAACAAGGTACTACATTCTCTATCCGTGAGGGTGGACGTACTGTTGGTTCAGGTATGGTTACAGAAATCGAAGCTTAATTCGATTTAGTTCCCAGAAGAACAATTATTTAAGTCAGACACTAAAAAGAATCTTGCATTGCAAGGTTCTTTTTTTCGGATATTGAACTAAAATTGAAGAATTGTTTACATAAAAAAGCTCTATACACTTGATGGGCATAGAGCAAACGGGGCTTTATTTGATATAGAGTTCTTGATTTTTTAGGACAATTTCTCGTACACTTGCAAACTTCTTAAGTTTTTTAAGTTCTTCTTGATGAGTGACGAGAGTGATAACATAACCTTCCTTGCCCATACGGCCAGTACGGCCAGCACGGTGAGTGTAGGTTTCAATATCTCTAGGAACATCAAAGTTTACGACACATTCTAGGCTATCGATATCAATTCCACGTGCCAGAAGGTCAGTTGCAAGAAGCAGAGTTAGTTGCTTGTCCTTGAATTTCTCTAAAATGACTTTTCTGAACTTGACGTTGACATCACTAGCTAGAGAAACAGCTAGGATATCACGATACTGTAATTTTTCCTCTGCACTTCCAAGGTCTGATAGGCTGTTAAAAAAGACCAGACCGCGGAAATCTTCTACATGAGCCAGTTTTCGTAGCATATCCACTCGGTGACGTTGATCTACCTGCATGTAGAAGTGCTGGATGTTGTCCAATTTTTGGTCAGAGAGATCAATGGTACGTGTGTTAGGCGCAATCTTCTTTTGGTCAAATTTGGTTGTCGCACTCATATAGACAAGTTGGTGGTCACGAGGTGCGTAGTGAGTAATTTTCTCGACAAAGTGTATCTGAGAATCATCGAGCAATTGGTCAAATTCATCTAGGATGATGGTTTCCACATTCATCATCTTGATTTTTTTCAATTTAATTAGTTCAAAGATACGGCCAGGAGTTCCAATCAGAATTTCTGGTCCTTTTTTTAGGCGTTCAATCTGGCGTTTCTGACTCGAACCTGATAAGAAGAGTTGGGCAGTTAAGCCGATAGCTTCAGCCCACGTTTTACATACATCAAAAATCTGTCCAGCAAGCTCAGTATTTGGTGCTAAAATCAATAGTTGTTGGGCTTTTTTCTTTTGTAGTCTGAGAAGACTTGGTAGAAGGTAAGCTAGGGTCTTACCAGTTCCTGTTGGGCTCACTCCTAGGAGGTTTTCTCCAGCAAGAAGGGGCTCAAATAGTTGAGTTTGAATGGGGGTGAATTCTAGGAAACCGAGTTGGTCACTTAGTTCTTGCCATTCAGTTGGTAGTTTGTTTTTCATTTTTTCTGCCTCAAATCTAATGCCAGCAGTCTGGCGCATGGTATAAAGTAGCTCATGAACTGAACTTGCATCTTCCAGCCAAGTTTGGTAGAGATTCAGATCTGGTTGATGAATCATGTGTGCAAATGCAGCGACTTCCTCAGTCATCGTATGAGGAGCCTGTTGGATAGGGAGTTGGACTTGATTGCCTTGATGGTCGGTAAAAATAGCCGAGCTAACATGCTCAATCGTGTTGAGAGTCAAGGTTCCATCTGTCGTATAAATCTCGCAAGGGAGATTGGAAGTGATGTTTTTTCCAGCCTTGATATGAACTTGAAAGTCAGGATAGAAGAGAATTCCGTCTCCATTTAGGTCAATGCTATTGTCAAGCTGTTGCCCCTGATAGATTGTGTTCTGAGCCTTTCCAAAGAGGCGAACGGCAGCGTAGAGAGGATAAATCCCCAAATCCATGAGGGCTCCACCAGCAAAACGGTCTGAAAAGACATTTGGTATCTGTCCCGCCAACAAATCTGGCATTTTAGAAGAATACTTGGCATAGTTGAAATCTGCCCCTAAAATCTGTTTGTCTGCTAAAAAGTTTTTGATGATAGTGAAAGCTTTTTCATGGTAATTGCGAGCTGCTTCGAATATAAAACAGTGATTTTTCTCAGCTGTATGTCTCAAATCCAGCCATTCCTGTGGCTGAGTAACAGCTGGTTTTTCAAGAATAACGTGTTTACCAGCAGACAAGGCAGCTTTTGCCTGAGCAAAATGTAAGGAGTTTGGACTAGCAATATAGACTACATCAAAGGAGCTCTTGAAGAAGTCCTCTACTTGATCAAAGAGTTGGATATCCTGATAGCGAGAAGCAAAGGTTGCCGCAGTTTCTAGTTTTCTAGAGTAGACTGCGACCAGCTGGTATTTTCCACTGGTATGGGCTGCTTCTATGAAGTGGTGGCTGATAGCCCCTGTTCCGATGACACCTAATTTAAGCATAGTTACTCCTTTTCCGATTTCAAATCCTTCTTTCATTATAACATAGATAGACGGGACTATCCAACAGAGGGTAAAAAATTTCAAATAAGCTACTAGGTCTTTTCCAAAGAAAGTGGTACAATAATGAGATGAGTAAATGAAATGGGAGGGAAAATGAGGTTATTACCTATAAGAAAAATATCACGTCAGTCTAAGAGGCTAGCGCTTTTTTTGACTTTTTGTGCAGGATATGTAGATGCCTATACGTTTATTGTGCGAGGGAATACTCTTGTAGCTGGACAAACTGGGAATGTCGTCTTTCTTTCAGTAGAATTAATTCAAAATAATGTTTCAGATGTTAGGGACAAGGTTCTCACCTTGCTAGCTTTTATGATGGGGGTCTTTTTATTAACTGTTTATAAGGAAAAATTGAGGATTGTGAAAAAACCAATTTTGTCATTGTTTCCTTTGGCGATCTTATCAATCATTATTGGTTTTGTGCCACAGACTGTAGATAATATCTACCTAGTACCTCCCTTGGCCTTTTGTATGGGGCTGGTGACAACTACTTTTGGAGAAGTGTCGGGTATTGCTTATAATAATGCCTTTATGACAGGGAATATCAAACGGACCATGCTGGCTTTTGGAGATTATTTCCGGACCAAGCACACTCCTTTTTTGCGTGAAGGGTTTATATTTGTTAGCTTGCTTAGTAGTTTTGTCCTTGGCGTTGTCTTTTCAGCTTATTTGACGATTTTCTATCATGAAAAGACCATTCTTGGTGTTCCTATTATGATGAGTATTTTTTACCTCAGCATGCTTTTTGCCTCTTGGCAGAAAAAAGTAAAAGAAAAAGCTTCATTTTAGGTGTTATTACTTGTAAGAAAATAGGAGATATGCTATACTTGAAGAGTTGACTATGCACGATCCTGTGCAACCGCACGAACATCGTTGCTTGACTATTCAAGTTTAAGTGGTTTGTCCCACGATGCTAGGCGATGTCTCACAAAAAATCGGGGAAACCCATAAAATCATAGGAGGTGCATAATGAGCACATACGCAATTATCAAAACTGGCGGAAAACAAGTTAAAAGTTGAAGT
>CAKMPG010000080.1:0-3379 GCA_927911355.1 Streptococcus mitis
GTCTTATATGAAAATGTTCTCGGAAATCAAAATGGTGTCGGTTTGGCAACAGGTACGATTAGTAGTACAAGAAATCAAGAAGATGTAGAATAATCTATTTTATAGTTGAAATCGTGGGAAATTTCCTGCGATTTTTCAAAAAAATACGAATAGATAGGTAGGAGGAAACATGAAAGCAGAAATCATTGCTGTTGGAACAGAGATTTTGACAGGACAGATTGTCAATACCAATGCTCAGTTTTTGTCGGAAAACTAGCAGAGATTGGGGTGGATGTTTATTTTCAGACGGCTGTAGGAGACAATGAAGCTCGTCTCTTGTCTTTGCTTGAGATTGCCAGTCAACGTAGTAGTCTGGTGATTTTGACAGGTGGTTTGGGGCCGACTGAGGACGATTTGACCAAACAAACCCTAGCTAAATTTTTAGGGAAAGAATTAATCTTCGATCCTCAGGCTCAGGAGAAGTTGGATGTCTTTTTTTGCCCAGCGACCAGACTATGCCCGAACACCGAATAACGAAAGACAAGCCCAACTTGTAGAAGGAGCGACTCCGCTACCAAACGAAACAGGACTGGCTGTGGGGGGAATATTGGAAGTCGATAGAGTGACCTATGTCGTCCTTCCCGGTCCACCAAGTGAATTAAAACCCATGGTTTTAAACCAACTTCTACCTAAGTTGATGACAGGGAGTAAGCTATATTCCCGGGTTCTTCGTTTCTTTGGGATTGGCGAAAGTCAGTTGGTTACGATTTTGTCTGATTTGATTGATAATCAAACAGATCCGACCTTGGCCCCTTATGCTAAGACAGGAGAAGTCACTCTGCGTCTGTCAACAAAAGCTAGCAGCCAAGAAGAGGCGAATCAAGCGCTGGATATCTTAGAAAATCAAATCTTGAATCGTCAAACTTTTGAAGGCCTTTCTTTACGAAAACTTTGTTATGGTTATGGGGAAGAAACTAGTTTAGCTAGCATTGTGGTAGAAGAACTGAAAAGGCAAGGGAAAACTATCACGGCTGCAGAGAGTTTGACGGCTGGTCTTTTCCAAGCTAGGGTAGCGGATTTTTCGGGTGCTTCAAGTATATTTAAGGGTGGTTTTGTGACCTATAGCTTGGAGGAAAAATCAAAAATGTTGGATATTCCTGTCAAGGATTTGGAAGAGCACGGTGTGGTATCTGAATTTACAGCTCAGAAGATGGCTGAGCAGGCACGAATCAAGACCCAGTCTGATTTTGGCCTTAGTTTGACTGGAGTGGCAGGACCAGATAGCCTGGAAGGACATCCAGCTGGGACAGTCTTCATAGGCTTGGCTCAAGAGCAAGGAACTGAGGTTATCAAGGTCAATATTGGAGGCAGAAGTCGAGCAGATGTACGTCACATTGCGGTTATGCATGCCTTTAACCTAGTTCGCAAGGCTTTATTAAGTGACTAACTTTTGATATAATAGTAGATAGGTCTGAGGACCATTAGAATGTAGGAGAATAGAATGGCGAAAAAACCAAAAAATTAGATGAAATTTCAAAAAAATTCGGGGCAGAACGTGAAAAAGCCTTGAATGACGCTCTTAAATTGATTGAGAAAGACTTTGGTAAAGGATCAATCATGCGTTTGGGTGAACGTGCCGAGCAAAAGGTGCAAGTGATGAGCTCAGGTTCTTTGGCTCTTGACATTGCCCTTGGTTCAGGTGGTTATCCTAAGGGACGTATCATTGAAATCTATGGGCCAGAGTCATCTGGTAAGACAACGGTTGCCCTTCATGCAGTTGCGCAAGCACAAAAAGAAGGTGGGATTGCTGCCTTTATCGATGCGGAACATGCCCTTGATCCAGCTTATGCTGCGGCCCTTGGTGTCAACATTGACGAATTGCTCTTGTCACAACCAGACTCAGGAGAGCAAGGTCTTGAGATTGCAGGAAATTGATTGACTCAGGAGCCGTGGATCTTGTCGTAGTCGACTCAGTTGCTGCCCTTGTACCTCGTGCGGAAATTGATGGAGATATCGGAGATAGCCACGTTGGTTTGCAGGCTCGTATGATGAGCCAGGCTATGCGTAAACTTGGTGCTTCTATCAATAAAACCAAAACAATTGCCATCTTTATCAACCAATTGCGTGAAAAAGTTGGGGTTATGTTTGGAAATCCAGAAACAACTCCTGGTGGACGTGCTCTGAAATTCTACGCATCAGTCCGTTTGGATGTTCGTGGAAGCACACAAATCAAGGGAACTGGTGACCAAAAAGACACCAACGTCGGTAAAGAAACCAAGATCAAGGTCGTGAAAAACAAGGTGGCTCCACCATTAAAGAAGCCTTCGTTGAAATCATGTACGGAGAAGGAATTTCTAAGACCGGTGAGCTTTTGAAGGTTGCAAGCGATTTGGATATCATCAAAAAAGCAGGGGCTTGGTATTCTTATAAGGATGAGAAAATCGGGCAAGGTTCTGAAAATGCTAAGAAATACTTGGCAGATAACCCAGAAGTCTTTGATGAGATTGATCATCAAGTCCGTGTTCAATTTGGTTTGATTGATGGAGAAGAAGCTTCTGTAGAAGGTGTTGAAACTAAAAAAGATGACGCAGCTCAAGTAGACTCTGTGAATGAAGAAGTCACACTTGACCTAGGTGATGAACTTGAAATCGAAATTGAAGAATAATACTCTTCGAAAATCAAATTCAAACCACGTCAGCGTCGCCTTACCGTACTCAAGTACAGCTTACGGCTAGCTTCCTAGTTTGCTTTTTGATTTTCATTTAGTATAAGCTGTCAAAGTAGTGGAGGAATCCACTGCTTTTTTCGATTCTTTGTTCAATATTTCAGATTGCCTATAGTTTGCTGTTTCTTGTCGCTCCTCTAGAAAGCTGATATAATATCCTTATGAATAAAAAACGAACAGTGGACCTGATACATGGTCCGATTCTTCCCTCGCTCTTAAGCTTCGCCTTCCCAATCTTGCTATCAAATATTTTTCAACAGCTCTATAATACTGCTGATGTCTTGATTGTTGGGCGATTTCTTGGTCAAGAATCCTTGGCTGCAGTAGGAGCGACGACAGCGATTTTTGACCTGATTGTAGGTTTTACTCTTGGTGTTGGCAATGGCATGGGAATTGTCATTGCCCGTTATTATGGAGCTCGGAATTTCACTAAAATCAAGGAAGCAGTAGCAGCCACCTGGATTTTAGGTGCTCTTTTGAGTATTGTAGTTATGCTGCTGGGCTTTCTTGGTTTGTATCCTCTCTTGCAATACCTAGATACTCCTGCAGAAATTCTTCCCCAGTCCTATCAATATATTTCTATGATTGTGACCTGTGTTGGTGTTAGCTTCGCTTATAATCTCTTTGCAGGTTTGTTGCGGTCTATTGGAGACAGTCTGGCTGCGCTTGGTTTTT
>CAKMPG010000081.1:0-12708 GCA_927911355.1 Streptococcus mitis
ATGTATTTAACATTAAGGAAAAGACAGACCTAGTTATCTCAGGCCTAGGCTGGATCCGCGTAACAGGCACAGCCAAAGTCGCCGTCTGGGCACCAGAAGGCGTCGCAGTCGTCACACGAAAAGCAATTATTTAAAATGAAATCACTGAGCGAACAAAGTGAGCTCATAAAGAGATAGTTATTGCCGTGGTGTCTTGCCAATCGTTAGATTGGCAAGGGGCACAATTGAGACCAAGGCTCAATTGTGAGGCCAGGAAATCCATTTTTCAAAGATGAGATCTTTGGAAAATTAGTTCCGACCGTCCCTCACTACCTAAAATAACTATCAAAAAATAAGGAAGAAATTATGTCATTAACATCAAAACAACGTGCCTTCCTCAACAGTCAGGCACACACCCTCAACCCATCATCCAAATCGGGAAAAATGGACTTAACGACCAAATCAAAACCAGTGTCCGTCAGGCTCTTGACGCCCGCGAATTGATTAAAGTAACGCTCTTGCAAAATACCGATGAAAATATCCACGAAGTAGCTGAAATTTTGGAAGAAGAAATCGGTGTGGATACAGTCCAAAAAATCGGACGCATCTTGATTTTGTTTAAACAATCTATCAAGAAAGAAAATCGCAAGATTTCTAAAAAAGTCAAAGAAATCTAAAAACCTACTCCAAATAACTGTTTTTACAGAGAAATAAAGGAGACTAGCCTATGGCAATCGAACTATTGACTCCCTTTACCAAGGTAGAGTTGGAGCCAGAAATCAAGGAGAAAAAACGCAAACAAGTCGGTATTTTAGGAGGGAATTTTAACCCTGTTCACAATGCCCATCTGATTGTTGCGGACCAAGTACGGCAACAGTTGGGACTGGACCAAGTTCTACTCATGCCTGAATACCAACCTCCTCATGTAGATAAAAAGGAAACCATCCCTGAGCACCATCGCCTCAAGATGATTGAGTTGGCGATTGAGGGGATTGAAGGTCTGGACATTGAAACTATTGAGTTGGAACGTAAGGGCATTTCTTACACCTATGACACTATGAAGATTTTGACAGAGCAACATCCTGATACGGATTATTACTTTATCATCGGTGCTGACATGGTGGACTATCTGCCTAAGTGGTACCGAATTGATGAACTGGTAGATATGGTTCAGTTTGTGGGAGTTCAGCGCCCACGCTACAAGGCTGGCACTTCCTATCCAGTTATCTGGGTGGATGTGCCTCTCATGGATATCTCGTCCAGCATGGTGCGTGACTTCCTTGCCCAGGAACGGAAACCCAATTTTCTCCTACCTCAGCCTGTGCTAGACTACATCGAGAAGGAGGGTCTATACTGATGGCCTATCAAGACTATATCAACTGCTCTCGTGAGGCTTTGTTGGAAAAAATGGCAGAGCTTCTGCCTGAAAAACGCTTAACCCATTGCTTGGGTGTGGAGCGTGCAGCTATAGAACTAGCCCAGCAATTTGGAGTAGATGTTGAGAAGGCAGGTCTTGCAGGCCTTCTTCATGACTATGCTAAAAAGCTGTCAGATCAGGAATTTCTGGATTTGATTGACCGTTACCAGCTAGACCCCGACCTCAAAAACTGGGGCAATAATGTCTGGCATGGCATGGTTGGTATATACAAGATTCAGGAAGACTTGGATTTGGATGATTCTGAAATCCTGCGAGCCATTGAAATCCATACAGTCGGTGCTGGTCAGATGACAGATCTTGATAAGGTTATCTATGTAGCAGATTATATCGAGCACAATCGTGCCTTTCCTGGAGTGGACGTGGCGCGTGAGATTGCAAGTCTATCGCTCAATAAGGCGGTGGCCTACGAAACAGCTCGCACTGTGGAGCATCTAGCTCATCAGGGATTCCCCATCTATCCCCAAACCCTTGAAACCTATAACGCTTTTGTGCACTATTTGAAAGAGGACTAAATGAACGAAAAAGAATTACTAGAACTAGTCGTGAAAGCGGCTGATGAAAAACGTGCAGAGGATATCCTCGCACTTGATGTACAAGATTTGACTAGCGTGACAGACTACTTTGTTATCACTAGCTCAATGAATAGCCGTCAGTTGGATGCTATCGCTGATAATATCCGTGAAAAGGTAGCTCAAGCAGGCTTTAAAGGTAGCCACGTTGAAGGCGATGCAGCTGGAGGATGGGTCTTGCTAGACCTCGGTGCTGTCGTTGTGCATATCTTCTCAGAAGAAATGCGTGCCCACTATAATCTGGAAAAACTATGGCATGAGGCGAATTCAGTAGATATTTCAGAAGCTCTTGCTTAGAATATGAACTCAGTTGTAGTCAACTGGTTTTCTTTGCTTATTTTAGAAAATTGATGGAAAGGTAAAGAGCGAGTGGTGTTTGCCATGGAGGCTCTTGGTATCATGATTATGGCAACTTATGAAACCTTTGCGGCTGTTTACGATGCTGTGATGGATGATAGTTTATATGATAAATGGACGGATTTTTCTTTGCGTCATTTGCCTAAGACAAAGGATAGAAAGAAGCTTTTGGAATTGGCTTGTGGGACAGGCATCCAGTCTGTGCGCTTTTTTCAAGCTGGTTTTGATGTGACTGGACTTGACTTGAGCGCGGATATGTTGAAGATTGCTGAGAAGAGAGCTACTTCAGACAAGCAAAAGATTGATTTTATTGAAGGCAATATGCTGGATTTGTCCAAGGTAGGTCAATACGACTTTGTCACTTGTTATTCGGACTCTATCTGCTATATGCAGGATGAGGTGGAAGTAGGGGACGTCTTTAAGGAAGTCTATAATGCTCTCAACGAAGATGGCATCTTCATCTTTGATGTGCATTCGACCTACCAGACAGATGAAGTTTTTCCAGGCTATTCCTACCATGAAAATGCGGAAGATTTTGCCATGCTATGGGATACCTACGAGGACGCGGCTCCTCACTCCATCGTGCATGAGTTGACCTTTTTTATCAAGGAGGCGGACGGTTCCTTTAGTCGCCACGATGAAGTGCATGAGGAGCGGACTTATGAGGTTCTGACCTATGATATCTTGCTGGAACTGGCTGGTTTTAAATCTTTCAAACTCTATGCAGACTTTGAAGACAAGGAGCCAACAGAAACCAGTACCCGTTGGTTTTTTGTGGCGCAGAAGTAGGAGATTAGCATGACCATCACAGGTATTATCGCGGAGTTCAATCCTTTTCATAATGGCCATAAATACCTGCTGGATCAGGCAGAGGGGCTGAAAATTGTTGCCATGTCTGGGAATTTCATGCAGAGAGGCGAGCCTGCTATTGTGGATAAGTGGACAAGGGCCCAGATGGCACTGGAAAATGGCGCAGACTTGGTAGTGGAATTGCCATTTTTAGTCAGTGTTCAAGCAGCAGATTTCTTTGGTCAAGGAGCTGTGGATATCTTAGCTCAGTTAGGGATTGATAACTTAGCCTTTGGGACGGAGGAAGTTCTGGATTACCAGAAAATCGCTGATTTATACACAGAGAAAGGTGCTGAGATGGAGGAATTTGTGGAAAATCTGTCTGATTCCCTCTCTTATCCTCAGAAAACTCAGGTCATGTGGAAGGAATTTGCTGGTCTTGATTTTTCAGGCAATACGCCCAATCATGTCCTTGCTCTTGCTTATGCCAAGGCGGTTGCGGGACGAAACATCAAACTTTATCCGATTCAGCGTCAGGGGGCTGGTTACCATTCTGTGGATAAGGATGTGGATTTTGCTTCGGCGACAGCTCTGCGTCAGCATCAGTCAGACCAAGATTTCTTAGAACGCTTTATGCCTTCTGTTGCTCTTTTTGAGCAGGCGAGTAAGGTGAGCTGGGATGACTATTTTCCCTTGCTTCGCTATCAAACCTTGTCCAATCCAGACCTAACCACTATCTATCAGGTCAATCAAGAAATGGCTGTGCGCATTAAAGAGGCTATTAAAACAGCCCAATCTCTGAAAGACTTGGTTGAGGTGGTTTCCACCAAACGCTACACCAAGGCGCGTGTCAGACGTCTCTTGACCTATATCTTGGTGCAGGCTAGAGAAAATGACTTGCCAGAAGCCATTCATGTTCTTGGTTTTACCGAAAAAGGCAGGCAACACCTCAAGTCCTTGAAAGATCAGGTCAGTCTAGTCAGCCGAATTGGCAAAGAGCCTTGGGATGTCATGACTCAAAAGGCAGACCAGATTTACCAACTAGGAAATCCAAGTATAGCAGAACAGAATTTTGGAAGAGTACCGATTAGAATAGAAACAAACTAAGTTTACTGAAATGTAGGCTTTTTCTCAAATCTCTACTAAACTACTGTTTCTAAACAAGAAGTTTTATTTTAGCAAATGTGTTTTAATTTACCCAAAACATATTCTATTTTAGGTTTGTGAAAATCACTTTTTTTATGGTAGAATGTAAAAGAATGTATGTCATTCGGAATAACAATAAAATGAGGTAAAAACATGGAAATCATGTCGCTTGCGATTGCTGTTTTTGCCGTCATCATTGGTTTAGTCATTGGATATGTCAGCATCTCAGCTAAGATGAAATCATCTCAGGAAGCTGCAGAGTTGATGCTTTTAAATGCTGAACAAGAAGCAACTAATTTACGTGGACAAGCTGAACGTGAAGCCGATTTACTTGTTAATGAAGCCAAACGTGAAAGCAAGTCTCTTAAAAAAAGAAGCACTATTGGAGGCCAAAGAAGAAGCCAGAAAATACCGTGAAGAAGTGGACGCTGAATTCAAATCAGAACGTCAAGAACTCAAACAAATCGAAAGTCGTTTGACCGAGAGAGCTACTAGCCTCGACCGTAAGGACGATAATTTGACGAGTAAAGAACAAACACTTGAACAAAAAGAACAAAGTATTTCTGATAGAGCGAAAAACCTTGATGCGCGTGAAGAGCAATTAGAGGAAGTCGAAAGACAAAAAGAAGCAGAGTTAGAGCGTATTGGTGCTCTGTCTCAGGCAGAAGCACGAGATATTATCTTGGCTCAGACAGAGGAAAACTTGACCAAGGAGATTGCCAGCCGCATTCGTGAAGCTGAGCAAGAGGTCAAGGAACGTTCTGACAAAATGGCCAAGGACATCTTGGTTCAAGCTATGCAACGTATCGCTGGTGAATATGTAGCAGAGTCAACAAACTCAACAGTTCATCTGCCAGACGATACTATGAAGGGACGCATTATTGGTCGTGAAGGTCGTAACATTCGTACCTTTGAAAGTTTGACAGGGGTTGATGTCATTATCGACGATACACCAGAAGTGGTGACCTTGTCAGGATTTGACCCGATTCGTCGCGAGATTGCTCGTATGACTATGGAAATGTTGCTCAAGGATGGTCGTATCCACCCAGCTCGTATCGAAGAGTTGGTTGAGAAAAACCGTCAAGAGATTGATAATAAGATCCGTGAATATGGTGAGGCAGCAGCCTATGAGATTGGTGCGCCAAACCTTCATCCAGACTTGATGAAGATTATGGGACGTTTGCAGTTCCGTACTTCTTATGGACAAAATGTCTTGCGTCATTCGATTGAGGTGGCTAAGTTGGCTGGTATCATGGCGAGCGAGCTTGGTGAAAATGCAGCTCTTGCCCGTCGTGCAGGATTCCTTCACGATATCGGGAAAGCCATTGACCGCGAGGTTGAAGGTAGCCACGTTGAAATTGGTATGGAATTGGCTCGTAAGTACAAGGAGCATCCAGTTGTGGTGAATACGATTGCTAGTCACCACGGAGATGTTGAAGCTGAGAGCGTCATTGCAGTTATCGTCGCTGCAGCAGATGCCTTGAGCGCAGCTCGGCCAGGTGCTCGTAGTGAGTCTCTTGAAAGCTACATCAAGCGTCTCCATGATTTGGAAGAAATTGCTAACGGCTTTGAAGGAGTACAAACTAGCTTTGCCCTTCAAGCAGGACGTGAAATCCGCATCATGGTCAATCCAGGACAAATCAAGGACGACAAAGTCACAATCTTGGCTCACAAAGTTCGTGAGAAAATTGAAAACAATCTAGATTACCCAGGAAATATCAAGGTAACCGTGATTCGCGAGCTTCGTGCAGTAGATTATGCTAAATAAATAAGAAAGAGCAGTTGAAAATTACTGCTTTTTGTTACACTAGATAGAAAGACTGTAAAGGATAATCTGGCTTTTTGTCATTATTCTAGAGAAATGTTATTTCACAGACTGACTAAAAGGAGACACAATGGCAGACCGAGGCTTACTAATCGTTTTTTCTGGTCCTTCAGGGGTTGGAAAAGGAACGGTTAGAAGAGAGATTTTTGAGAGTTCTGAAAACCAATTTCAATACTCTGTATCGATGACGACACGCGCACAACGTCCTGGAGAAGTGGATGGTGTTGACTATTTCTTCCGTACTCGCGAAGAATTTGAAGAACTGATTCGTCAAGGACAGATGTTGGAATACGCAGAATATGTCGGCAACTACTATGGAACTCCTCTGACCTATGTCAATGAAACCTTGGACAAGGGAATCGATGTTTTCCTTGAAATTGAAGTTCAGGGCGCTCTTCAGGTCAAGAAAAAGGTTCCAGATGCTGTCTTTATCTTCCTGACACCACCAGATTTGGATGAATTGCAAGATCGTTTGGTAGGACGTGGAACAGATAGTGCAGAAGTGATTGCCCAACGAATCGAAAAAGCCAAGGAAGAAATTGCCCTCATGCGTGAGTATGATTATGCGATTGTCAACGATCAGGTGCCCCTAGCTGCTGAGCGTGTCAAACGTGTTATTGAAGCAGAGCACTTCCGTGTGGATCGTGTCATTGGTCACTATCAGGAGATGTTACCAAAATCTCCAACTACCCGATAAAATTTAGAAAATAGGTACAAGCAAATGATGTTAAAACCCTCTATTGATACCTTGCTCGACAAGGTTCCTTCAAAATATTCACTCGTAATCTTGGAAGCAAAACGTGCCCACGAATTGGAAGCAGGTGCGCCAGCAACTCAAGGTTTCAAGTCTGAAAAATCAACTCTTCGCGCTTTAGAAGAAATCGAATCAGGAAACGTAACAATTCACCCAGATCCAGAAGGGAAACGTGAAGCAGTGCGTCGCCGTATCGAAGAAGAAAAACGTCGCAAAGAAGAAGAAGAAAAGAAAATCAAAGAAGCAAATTGCTAAAGAAAAGAAGATGGTGAAAAAATTTAAGGTTGGGGGGACTCAATCTTATTTTTTCTATTGCAAGAATGTACTGACAAGGAGGAGGTGAGAAGATGGCTATAGCCAAGATTATTGTAGATGTGCCCTTGATGCAGACGGACCAGCCCTATAGTTACAGGATTCCTGAGGAATTCGAGGGAATGCTGGAAGTCGGGATGCGGGTCCACGTGCCCTTTGGTAAGGGAAATCGCCTGATTCAAGGGATTGTTCTTGGTATAGAGTCTCGATCAGATGAAGAAGAGACAGAACAAGACTTAAAAGATATTGCTGAGGTACTGGATTTTTCTCCTGTACTCACGCAAGAACAACTCTGGCTGGCTGAGGAGCTCCGCAAGTCTGTCTTTTCTTACAAAATCTCTATCCTCAAGGCTATGTTGCCAGGATTTTTGAATTCCAGCTATGACAAGATTCTCTATCCTCTGGAAGGTCTGAGTCAGGAAGACCGGGAGCGCTTGTTTGGGTTAGAGGATTCACTTGCCTTTTCTTCTCTGGATTTAGCTAAGCAAGCTGAATGATGCGTTTGACTAGAAAAGGCCTGCTTGGTCTGGAATATCAGGCGATTGACCAAAAGAAGGTCAAGACCCAGTCTTGGTATGAGGTGAATTTTGCTCAATTAGAAGGTGTTGAGATTTCTGCTCGTGCCAAGAAAAAGTTGGAACTGAGAGACTATTTGCTATCTCATCCTGAGAGTGCTTCCTTGGCTAGTCTGTTAGAGTCTTACTCGCGAGAGCAAGTCAACTTCTTTGTGGAACAAGGTGCTGTGACCATAGTCCAAAAGGAAGTTCAACGCTCGGCTGCTTATTTTGAAGGCATTGAGGCAAGTCAGCCTTTGGAATTGAATCCAGAGCAAAGACAGGCGCGTGATGCGGTTGTGAGTGCGATTGGCAGTCATCAGCCTCCCTTCCTCCTTCAAGGGATTACAGGAAGTGGGAAGACCGAGGTTTACTTGCAGATTATCCAAGGGGCTTTGGACAAGGGCAAGACAGCTATTTTGCTGGTGCCTGAGATTTCCTTGACTCCACAAATGACGGAGCGTTTTATCGCTCGTTTTGGAGACAAGGTGGCCATTCTTCATTCAGGCCTGTCCAATGGTGAAAAGTACGACGAATGGCGCAAGGTGGAACGAGGAGATGCCCAAGTTGTGGTTGGCGCCAGATCGGCTATCTTTGCTCCGCTGAAAAATCTAGGTGTCATGATTATCGATGAGGAGCACGAAGCGACTTATAAGCAGGACAGCAATCCCCGCTACCATGCCAGAGAGGTGGCTATTTTACGGGCCCAATACAATCAAGCAGCCCTAGTGCTTGGGTCTGCAACGCCGAGCTTAGAGAGCCGTGCGCGAGCTGGAAAAGGCGTCTATCAACACTTACGTCTGACCCAACGCGCCAATCCTTTAGCTAGGATCCCTGAGGTTCAAGTAATTGACTTTCGAGACTATATCGGACAAAATGAGACATCAAACTTTACGCCTCCTTTGCTAGAAGGTATCCAAGACCGTCTGGCTAAAAAGAGCAGGTGGTTCTCATGCTGAATCGCCGTGGTTATTCTAGCTTTGTCATGTGTCGGGAATGTGGGACAGTAGATACTTGTCCCAACTGTGATATTTCCCTGACCTTGCACATGGATACCAAGACCATGAATTGCCATTATTGTGGTTTTTCGAAGGATATTCCTCACGTTTGCCCCAACTGTAAGAGTCGCAGTATTCGTTACTACGGGACGGGAACTCAGAAGGCTTATGACGAGCTAGCAGAACTCTTTCCGCAGGCCCGCATTCTACGGATGGATGTGGATACGACTCGTAAGAAAGGTAGTCATCAAGCTCTCCTTGACCAGTTTGGTCGAGGGGAAGCAGATATTTTACTAGGTACTCAGATGATTGCCAAGGGATTGGATTTTCCAAATGTGACATTAGTCGGAGTGCTCAATGCGGATACGGCCTTGAATCTACCAGATTTCCGTTCTTCTGAGAGAACCTTCCAGCTCTTGACTCAGGTGGCAGGTCGGGCAGGACGTGCTGAAAAAGCTGGGCAGGTCTTGATTCAGTCTTACAATCCTCAGCACTACGCTATTCGATTTGCAAAAGACCAAGACTACGAAGGCTTTTACGCTTATGAAATGGGTATCAGACGACAACTTGGCTATCCACCTTACTATTTCACCATTGGCATTACCCTTTCTCACAAGAAAGAAGAAGAGGTGGTCAAACGTGCTTATGAAGTTATGAACATTTTGCGGTCAGGTTTATCAGAGACCAGTCACATTCTGGGGCCGACGCCAAAACCTATTGCTCGTACCCATAACCTCTATCATTACCAGATTTTAATTAAATACCGTTTAGAAGATGAGCTGGGGCCGACCCTCAACCAGGTCTTGGCCTTGAAGCAAGAACGGGAAAATAGTGAGCTCCGTCTCAGCATTGACCATGAGCCACAGCAATTTTTATAAGAAGGAGAAGATATGACAAAATTAATCTTTATGGGGACACCCGACTTTTCAGCAACAGTTTTAAAAGGGCTTTTGACAGATGACCGTTACGAAATTCTAGCCGTTGTGACCCAGCCAGACCGTGCTGTCGGTCGTAAAAAAGTTATCCAAGAAACCCCAGTCAAGCAGGCTGCCAAGGAAGCAGGTCTTCCTATCTACCAACCTGAAAAATTATCTGGAAGTCCAGAGATGGAAGAGATTATGCAGCTAGGAGCGGATGGAATTGTGACCGCTGCTTTTGGGCAGTTTCTCCCAAGTAAACTCCTTGATAGCATGGACTTTGCGGTCAATGTTCACGCTTCCCTTCTTCCCAAACACCGTGGTGGTGCGCCTATCCATTATGCCTTGATTCAAGGAGATGAGGAAGCTGGTGTGACCATTATGGAGATGGTTAAGGAAATGGATGCAGGGGATATGATTTCTCGTCGTAGTATTCCGATTATGGATGAGGACAATGTCGGCACCTTGTTTGAGAAATTGGCGCTAGTTGGTCGTGATTTGCTTTTGGATACTTTGCCTGCCTATATTGCTGGGGAGATTAAACCTGAACCACAGGATCCAAGTCAGGTTACTTTCTCGCCAAACATCAAGCCAGAGGAAGAAAAATTGGATTGGAATAAAAGCAATCGTCAACTCTTTAACCAAATCCGTGGGATGAATCCGTGGCCTGTTGCCCATACTTTCCTTAAGGGCGACCGCTTTAAGATTTATGAAGCTTTAGCAGTAGAAGGTCAGGGAAATCCAGGTGAGATCCTATCTATTGGTAAGAAAGAATTGATTGTCGCAACGGCAGAAGGGGCTCTATCCCTCAAACAAGTGCAGCCAGCTGGTAAACCTAAGATGGACATTGCTTCCTTCCTCAATGGAGTTGGACGTACATTGACTGTAGGAGAACGATTTGGTGACTAAAGTAGAAACGGCTAGAAGTTTAGCCCTAGCAGTATTAGAGGATGTTTTTATCAATCAAGCATACTCAAATATCGCCTTAAATAAGCATCTCAAGGGAAGTCAACTTTCAGCAGCGGACAAGGGTTTGGTGACCGAGCTGGTCTATGGAACGGTAACCCGTAAACTCACCTTGGAATGGTACCTATCCCACTTTATCGAAGACAGAGACCAGTTAGATAGTTGGCTTTATGTCCTTCTTCTCATGAGTGCCTACCAGCTCCGCTATTTGAACAAGATTCCAGACCATGCTGTGGTCAATGAAGCAGTAGAATTGGCCAAAGTCCGTAAAAAAGGCAGTGAAAAATTGGTCAACGCCGTCCTTCGCCGTATTCTGCGTGAGGGTTGGCCAGATATTGCTAGCATCAAGCGAAAAAACAAGCGTGATTCCGTTGCCTATTCTCTCCCAGTTTGGCTAGTTGCCAAACTCAAGGAAGAATACGGAGAAGAGCGAGCGCAAGCTATCTTTGAAAGCCTTTTGGTGCGCAACAAGGCCAGTATTCGTGTGACTGATTTAAGCCGAAAAGAAGAAATCCAAGTCTTGTTGGAGGGTAGTGATTCACATTTGTCTTCTTCTGGTCTGGTCAAGGAGCAAGGGCATTTTGCAGGCCATGATTTGTTTGTGGAGGGAGCTATTACCATTCAAGACGAGTCCAGTCAGCTTGTTGCTCCGACGCTTGATTTACAAGGTGATGAGCAGGTTCTAGATGCCTGTGCGGCTCCGGGTGGAAAAACAGCCCATATAGCCTCTTATCTCACGACAGGTCAGGTTACTGCTCTGGACTTGTATGACCACAAGTTGGACTTAATCCAAGAAAATGCCCAACGTCTGGGTGTGGCAGACCGGGTTCAAACGCAAAAATTGGATGCCAGAAAGGTGCATGAGCTTTTTGGTCAGGATTCATTTGATAAGATTTTGGTAGATGCTCCCTGTTCAGGAATTGGTCTTCTGCGACGCAAACCAGACATTAAATACAATAAAGAAACGGCAGATTTCGCTTCCTTGCAGGAAATTCAGCTAGAAATATTAGGTAGTGTTTGTCAAACACTACGCAAAGGTGGTATAATAACTTATAGTACCTGTACTATTGTCTCAGAGGAGAACTTTCAAGTCGTACAGGCATTTTTAGAAAGTCATCCTGAATTTGAGCAAGTAACACTAGAACATGAATGTAAGGATATCATGAAAGACGGCTGTATCCTCATTACACCTGAATTGTATGGAAGTGATGGATTCTTCATCAGTCAATTTCGCAAGATATCGGATTAGGAAGGAACTAACACATGGAAATTTCATTATTAACAGATGTTGGTCAGAAACGAACAAATAACCAAGACTATGTCAACCACTATGTCAATAGAGCTGGACGTACTATGATTATCCTAGCTGATGGTATGGGAGGTCATCGCGCAGGGAATATCGCTAGTGAAATGGCGGTAACAGACCTAGGTGTAGCTTGGGTAGATACTCAAATCGATACAGTTAATGAAGTACGTGAATGGTTTGCTAACAACCTTGAGATTGAAAATCAAAAGATTAACCAATTGGGACAAGATGAAGCTTATAAAGGAATGGGAACAACCCTCGAGGCTGTTGCTATTATTGGCAATCAGGCTATCTATGCCCACATTGGGGATTCTCGTATCGGTTTGATTCGTGGAGAAGAATACCACCAGTTAACAAGCGACCATTCTTTGGTCAATGAATTGCTCAAGGCTGGTCAATTGACACCTGAAGAAGCAGCTAGCCACCCACAGAAAAATATTATTACCCAGTCAATTGGTCAAAAAGACGAAATTCAGCCTGATTTTGGAATGATCACCCTTGAGCCGGGAGACTATCTCTTACTCAATAGTGATGGCTTGACAAATATGATTTCAGGCAGTGAGATTTCTGATATTGTAACCAGCGATATTTCTTTGGCAGATAAGGCAGCAACCTTGATTCGTTTTGCCAACAATGCAGGTGGTTTGGACAATATCACAGTTGCCCTTATTGCTGTTAATGAGGAGGCAACAGAATGATCCAAATCGGCAAAGATTTTTGCCGGGTCGGTATCGGATTATCAAACAAATTGGTCGAGGAGGCATGGCAGATGTCTAATTTGGCCAAGGATTTGATTTT
>CAKMPG010000082.1:0-12726 GCA_927911355.1 Streptococcus mitis
ATTTTTTTATAAATGAGCAGGATAATCATCCCCACGCGCAATCGATCCATTTCCTCCGGAATAGGCATATACACTATTACCCGCTGCTAACATCAATCCTACTACTAAAAAGGGAACAACCTTTTTAGCTGATTTTCTGAAAGAAAACCTTGTCTCTGCTACTTTAAATGGTGAAATTTTCATTCTTCCTCCTTGAAAAATAATATAAATCGAAGATTACCTTCACTTAAACTATTCGGAGAAAAAAAGAAAAAGTGAGAAAATTTCTCACTTTAGTCAAGATAATGAATCAAATTCTTTTCTGTAAGGATATCTGAGTAAGTAAAGGATTCAACGTAAACATTAGCTTGTTTATCTCCTTCAACGTTCCCAAATTCAACGATAAATAGGGATGGATAAACCTCAATTAGCTTACCCAATCTATTTTTTTGGCGCTTACGACCATTCTCCAAAGTCATTTCTACGACTTGTCCCTCATGTGCCTTGATTTCTTCTTTTATTTTTTTCATCTTGGCTACATCTGTAAATGCATCTGACATCTTATGCCTCCCTCTTTGAGATACTTGAAAATTTATTGTATTCTTTTTGGAAAATTAATTCCACCGTTCCACGAGCTCCACTACGGTTTTTCTCGATAATAACTTCTACCTTATTATTCGGTATGCCTTCCTCTTCTTCACCACCACGCTCATAGTAGTCGTCGCGATAAAGAAAGGCTACGATATCAGCGTCCTGCTCAATAGAACCAGATTCACGAATATCAGACAAGACCGGTCTCTTATCCTGGCGTTGTTCTACACCACGAGAAAGCTGACTTAGAGCGATTACTGGAACCTTCAGTTCCTTAGCTAAAATTTTCAACTGACGTGAAATTTCTGAAACCTCTTGTTGACGATTTTCCCGACCAGTTCCCGTGATAAGCTGCAAATAGTCTATTAAAATCAAACCAAGATTCCCAGTTTCTTGAGCCAGTTTACGAGAACGAGAACGAATCTCTGTAATCCGAATCCCTGGCGTATCATCGATATAGATACTTGCATTAGCTAGGTTCCCTTGAGCAATGGTATATTTTTGCCACTCCTCATCAGTCAATTGACCCGTACGGATAGAATGCGATTCCACCAAGCCTTCTGCCGCCAACATACGGTCCACTAGACTTTCCGCACCCATTTCGAGTGAAAAAATAGCAACCGTTTTGTCCAACTTAGTCCCAATATTCTGAGCAATATTCAATGCAAAGGCTGTCTTACCAACCGCTGGACGGGCTGCTAGGATAATCAACTCCTCCTCATGAAGTCCAGTCGTCATATGATCCAAGTCACGATAGCCTGTCGCAATACCTGTAATATCGGTCGTTTGTTGCGAGCGAGTTTCCAGATTTCCAAAGTTGATATTCAACACATCTCGAATGTTCTTAAATCCACTTCGATTAGCATTTTCGCTGACATCAATCAGGCCTTTTTCTGCCTGAGCAATGATTTCATCAGCTGGTTGCGAAGCCTCGTAAGCTTGATTGACAGACTCTGTCAACTTGGAGATTAATCGACGTAGCATGGCCTTCTCTGCAACAATCTTAGCATAATACTCCGCATTAGCAGAAGTTGGCACAGAATTGACAATCTCAACCAGGTAAGACAAGCCACCAATATTCTGTAAATCACCTTGATTATCAAGAATGGTACGAACCGTTGTTGCATCTATAGCATCGCCACGATCGGATAAATCGACCATAGCTTGGAAAATCAAACGATGGGCATACTTAAAAAAGTCCCGAGACTCAATATATTCTCGCACAAAAACAAGCTTACTCTCGTCAATAAAGATAGCCCCTAAAACGGATTGCTCAGCTAAGATATCTTGAGGTTGTACTCGTAACTCTTCTACTTCTGCCATCAGACTTCCCTTCCTTTTACAATCTTGTCAAGAAAGTGTAAATTTACCCTTCTTTCACACGAAGATTGATCACACCTGTGATATCTTGATAGATTTTCACTGGTACATCGATCAAACCAACTGCTCGAATCGGAGCTTGTACTTGAATATGACGCTTATCAATCTTAATTCCAAATTGCTTTTGCAATTCTTCTGCAATTTTCTTATTGGTAATGGAACCAAAGGTACGACCATCTGGACCAACTTTTTCAACAAATTCTACAACCGTTTCTTCTGCTTCTAGTTGGTCTTTAATTGCTTTTGCTTCTGCAATCATCTCAGCGTGAGCTTTCTCTTCTGATTTTTGTTTACCACGAAGTTCACCTACAGCTTGAGCAGTTGCTTCTTTTGCTAAATTCTTTTTGATAAGAAAGTTTTGTGCATACCCTGTTGGTACTTCCTTAATTTCACCTTTTTTACCTTTTCCTTTAACATCTGCTAAAAAGATTACTTTTCATTCTTCTTTCTCCTTTTCCTTTATTTCATTTAATACAATTTCTGTCAGTTTTTCACCTGCTTCTGACAAGGTTAAATCCTTAATTTGAGCTGCTGCCAAATTAAAGTGGCCTCCACCTCCCAGCTCTTCCATGATCCGTTGTACATTCAGTTTACTACGACTGCGAGCTGAGATAGAGATAAATCCTTGTGTATTCTTCGCAAGAACAAAACTCGCTTCAATGCCCGACATAGCTAACATGGCATCTGCTGCCTTACTAATAACAACTGTATCGTAGCATTTCGAGTCCGTAGCCTCTGCTATCAATACATCTGAACCTAATTTACGCCCTTGTAAAATCAGTTCATTGACCTCACGATATTCTTCAAAATCCGTCGCAGCGATTTCCTGGATAGCAATACTATCGCTTCCGCGCGTTCTGAGATAGCTAGCAACATCAAATGTCCGACTAGTCACTCGTGAGGTGAAATTTTTAGTATCCAACATCATACCAGCCATTAAAACACTTGCTTGCATACGACTCAAACGATTTTTCTTAGAATTCTGGAACTGAATCAATTCCGTTACCAACTCACTGGCACTGCTTGCACCACTTTCGATATAAGTGATAACTGCATTGTCTGGGAAATCCTGATCCCTTCGATGGTGGTCAATAACAATAGTTTGGGTAAACAAATCATAAAAATCTTTTGATAAAGTTAAAGCTGTCTTTGAATGGTCTACAAGAATCAACAAAGAACGATTGGTCACCATCCCCATTGCATCCTTAACAGACAACAACTTCGTAACTCCTTCTTTTCTAAGAATGCAACAGCTCGTTCAATATCTGGTGACATTTGATTTTCATCATAAAGAGCATAACTATTTTCTGTTACATTACTAGCAAATAACTTCATACCTACAGCAGAACCCAAAGCATCCATATCAAGGTTTTTATGACCAACTACAAAAACCTGATCTACACTTCTAATTTTATCTGAAATAGCCGTCATCATAGCGCGCGTACGTGTTCGTGTACGCTTGATTGACGCAGCAGACCCACCACCAAAATAAACTGGATTTTTCGTTTCGTCGTTCTCCTTGACAACCACCTGGTCTCCACCACGCACTTCAGCCAAGTTCAAGTTGAGTAATGCAACTTTACCTATCTCATCATGATTTCCATCACCATAAGAAAAGCCCATACTTAAGGTCAAAGGCAACTGTCTCTGTTTTGACTCTTCTCTGAAAGCATCGATAACAGAAAATTTATCATTCATCAATCCCTCAAGTACCGTGTAGTCCGTAAAGAGATAGAAACGGTCCATACTCACTCGACGGGAGAACATGGCATGCTTCCCAGCAAATTCTGAAACAAAATTGGCTACAAAACTATTGATATGACTGATATCAGACTCCGATGTTTCATCTTCTAAATCATCATAGTTGTCAACGGAAACGATCCCAATCACAGGTCGACTCGTTACTAACTCAACAGTCGCTTCGTATTCTCCAGACACATCAAAGAAGTAAAGAACTCCAGACACCTTGTCCATATGAACCGAATAGCGGGTCTCACCCAAGGTGGCATAAGAACCTGGATTCCCCACAGAAGCCTTGATAATTGTTTGAATTAATGCCACATCAATTTCGCCCACTTCATTAGTCAAAATCAATTCAGCATAAGGATTAAACCATTCAACTTCACCTGACGACAAGTCTAATTTAATAACTCCGACAGGCATCTGTTCTAACAAGGTTGTCAAACTTTCTTCAGCTTGGTGGTTTACATACTGGATTTGTTCTACTTCACTCCTTGAGTAGTAGTCTCTCTGATGGATGAATAGTAAAATATATGAACCCAAAATAAGTAGCAAAAGAAATAGCGTTACCAGTGTATTCGTTACAAAAACAAGTTGCACAGATAGCACTCCGAACGCCACTATTCCTAATATTAAGGGGAAAATAGGACTTACATAAAATTTTTTCATTCCAAACCTCTTGGCACCCATTATACCATAATAACCACCAAAAAGCGACTTTTTAAAAGTGTAATCAGTAATTCTATCAATTATAAGAAAAAGGAGGTTTACAATTTAGTAAACCTTCCTTTACACATATTGAAATTAAGATTCTTTAACTTCTAACAAGCCAATCTCGCCATCTTCACGACGATAAATCACATTGGTTGTCTGATCTTCAACATCCACATAGATAAAGAAATCATGTCCCAACAAATCCATCTGTAGAATAGCTTCTTCCAAATCCATTGGTTTTAAATCAATTTGTTTTGAACGAACAACTCTAGATTGGACAACATTTGTATCTTCCACCAAAGCATCTGTAAATAATTGACTAGTTGCTACCTTGTTTTTATTTTTACGCTCGATTTTTGTTTTATTTTTACGAATCTGACGTTCAATTTTATCGGTTACAAGGTCAATTGAACCATACATATCTTGAGACACATCTTCTGCACGAAGAGTAATTGAACCAAGCGGAATCGTCACCTCCACTTTAGCCGTTTTTTCACGATACACCTTCAAGTTTACTCGAGCATCCAACTCTTGTTCAGCTTGAAAATACTTTTCGATCTTTTCGAGTTTAGAAACTACATAATCACGAATTGCTTCTGTTACTTCTAGGTTTTCACCACGGATACTATATTTAATCATATGAGTACCTTCTTTCTAAACATTTTTGTTTTTCTGATTTCATTATAACGCTTTCATTTTATTTTTGCAAATTTTTTCCTCATCTTACAAGGGAAAATGTTTTTACATCCTCAGCACCAGCTTCTTCCAACAGCTTCTTCACACGATTTATAGTTGTTCCAGTAGTATAAATGTCATCTATAAGTAGGATTTTTTTAGGAATAGTGACTCCCCTTTTAATAAAGAAAGGAAGTTCTGTCCCCAAGCGTTCTGAACGATTTTTGGAAGAACTGGCCCGCTCTTCTCTCTTCTCTAGTAAGTCTTGCAAAGAGAACTCTGCTGCTTCAACTAAACCTTCAACCTGGTTAAATCCCCTCTCGAGCAATCTTTCAGGACTTAGGGGAATTACAACAAATTGATACTCTTTGTACTTTTTTAACTCCTCACTTAAAACTGAAGCAAAAACTTTTCTTAAAAGGAAGTCTCCATCAAACTTATACCGACTGAAAAAATCCTTCATAGCTTGATTGTAAGTAAAAATCGCTCTATGACTGACTTCAACTTCTTCTTTACACCAAAATTGACAATCTTGACACTTTGTTGACAAACCTGTTTTCATACAGTTTGGGCAGTTTTCTTCTCCAATCCTCTCAAAAGTAGAGTCACAGTCTGAACAAAGACAAGAGTCATCATTCTTCAGAAGTAAGAGACTACTAAAAGTTAAAACAGCCTTCATAGTCTGCCCACATAATAAGCACTTCATAGCCCCGCCTCCTTATTCATCTGCTGAATTTCCTTAATTGCCTTTTTGATTGAAGCATTTAACCCGTCATGGAAGAAAAGCAAATCTCCTGTCGGTCTGTCCATACTCCGACCGACACGTCCTCCAATCTGTATTAAACTAGACTTGGTAAACAGACGATGGTTGGCTTCCACTACGAAAACATCCACACAAGGGAAGGTAACTCCACGCTCCAATATCGTCGTACTGATAAGTATTGTCAGTTCTCTATCTCGAAAAGCTTGTACCTGCTCTAATCGATTTTCTGTGATAGAAGATACAAAGCCAATTTTCTCATTTGGAAATTGCTCCTGTATGATTTCTTTTAACTGTTCCCCTTTCTTAATCTCTGAAGCAAAAATGAGTAACGGATAACCTGTCTTTCTCTGCTTCTCAATATAAGACTTTAGCTTTGGTGACAACCGACTTTTCTCTAAACAGTGATTAAAATCGGATAACCAGACAGGTTTAGGAATAATCAAAGGATTTCCATGAAATCGTCTTGGCAAACTCAATCGTTTTAATTCTCCGATGCGAACCTTCCTATCTAACTCATCGGTAGAAGTTGCTGTTAAAAAGATTCTCAAGCCATTCTCCTTTACACTATTCTTGACAGCATGGTAAAGCATAGGATTGTCAACATAAGGAAAGGCATCTACTTCATCCACTATCAGTAAATCAAAAGCTTGATAAAACTTCAATAACTGATGGGTCGTCGCAACAACTAGTGGTGTTCGAAAATACGGCTCTGATTCTCCATGTAGGAGGGCTATCTCACAAGCAAAATCCTTTTGCAGGCGCTTATACAGCTCCAAACAAACGTCTATGCGAGGACTGGCCAAACACACTGCACCACCCGCATTGATCACTTTAGCTACTACTTGA
Organism: Streptococcus mitis; assembly: GCA_927911355.1. Classification (GTDB taxonomy): domain Bacteria; phylum Bacillota; class Bacilli; order Lactobacillales; family Streptococcaceae; genus Streptococcus; species Streptococcus mitis_DD. The sequence continues at coordinate 6,689 of CAKMPG010000082.1, forward strand.
TAAATCATTTCTGTCTTTCCAGCTCCTGTTACAGCGTGAACCAAGCTTGGCTCTTGCTTGTCTACCGCTTGAAGCAGTCCCTGTGATACCTTATCTTGAAAAGGGGTTAATTGACCACGCCATTTAAGAACATCTTGCTTCGGAAAATCCTCCTGTGGGAAATAGTATAAAGATTGATCACTCCTGACTCGCTTCATCAGTAAACACTCCCTACAATAGTAAGTACCGATGGGCAAATACCATTCTTCTAGAATAGTACTATTACAACGTTGACAGAAAAGTTTCCCTTTCTCCTTTCTCATTGCTGGAAGTTTCTCCGCCAACTGACGTTCCTCTTCTGTTAATTCATTCTCAGTAAACAAGCGACCGAGATAATTTGGATTTACTTTCATACTTCTTTATTCGTAAAAACCTAGCGCTTTAAATGATTTTTTTAGTACAATTAAATCATGGAATTTAGAACAATTAAAGAGGACGGACAAGTCCAAGAAGAAATCAAAAAATCCCGCTTTATCTGTCATGCCAAGCGTGTTTATAGCGAAGAAGAGGCTCGTGACTTCATTACTGCCATCAAGAAAGAGCACTACAAAGCTACTCATAACTGCTCTGCCTTCATTATTGGGGAACGTAGTGGAATCAAACGGACAAGTGATGATGGTGAGCCCAGTGGGACTGCTGGCGTTCCCATGCTTGGGGTACTAGAAAATCACAATCTTACTAATGTCTGTGTGGTAGTGACACGCTACTTTGGTGGCATTAAACTAGGCGCTGGAGGATTGATTCGTGCTTACGCTGGCAGTGTTGCCTTAGCTGTCAAAGAAATTGGCATCATTGAAATAAAGGAACAGGCTGGCATTGCTATTCAAATGTCTTACGCTCAGTACCAAGAGTACAGTAACTTCCTTAAGGAATATAATCTCATGGAACTGGATACAAACTTTACAGATCAAGTCGATACGATGATTTATGTTGATAAAGAAGAAAAAGAAAATATTAAAGCTGCACTGGTGGAGTTTTTTAATGGAAAAGTTACTTTAACTGATCAAGGTTTACGAGAAGTTGAAGTTCCTGTAAATTTAGTGTAAACAAAGGAGAAAAATATGGCATTTGGTAAATTCATTCAAGGACTTGCTGGTAACTTTAGCGAGCAAAACAAAGAAACTCTTATCAAAGAATATGGACAATATCTACTAGAAAATGAAGAAATTCAAAGTGGATATAAACTGATTCGTGACTCAATTATATTTACAAATATCCGCATTATCTTTACAGATAAACAAGGCGCTACCGGTCGTAAGATGTCTATTAAATCAATCTTTTTGATGAACATTGTTAACGTTGAAATGGAAACTGCAGGAGCAGGTATAGATGATAGTGAAATTACTATTACTTATTTAGAGAATGTCTTTCTAAAAGCACATAATGAACATTTTAGTTCTCATAAATTTGAATTTCCTAAGAAAACGGATATCGTTCCACTTTATACCTATTTATTAGAATTAGCTTATCACAATCGCTTGAAAATTAATGACTTGGACCTGTGATATAAAAAATCCTATCACTTCGATAGGATTTCTATATTTTACAAATGATATAGATAGCGTTATACTAGAAATATCTTATACAAAGAGGTATTCATATGTCTATTTATAACAATATTACTGAATTAATCGGTCAAACTCCGATTGTTAAACTCAACAACATCGTACCAGAAGGGGCTGCGGACGTCTATGTAAAGCTTGAAGCATTCAACCCTGGTTCTTCTGTAAAAGATCGTATTGCTCTTAGCATGATTGAAAAAGCTGAACAAGACGGTATTCTGAAACCAGGTTCTACAATTGTTGAAGCAACAAGTGGAAACACTGGTATTGGACTTTCATGGGTAGGTGCTGCTAAAGGGTATAAAGTCGTCATCGTTATGCCTGAAACTATGAGTGTAGAACGACGTAAGATTATCCAAGCTTATGGTGCTGAACTCGTCCTAACTCCTGGTAGTGAGGGAATGAAAGGCGCTATTGCTAAGGCTCAAGAAATCGCTGCTGAACGTGATGGTTTCCTTCCTCTTCAATTTGACAATCCAGCTAATCCAGAAGTACACGAAAGAACAACAGGAGCTGAAATACTAGCTGCTTTCGGTAAAGATGGACTAGATGCCTTTGTTGCTGGAGTGGGTACCGGTGGAACGATTTCTGGTGTTTCTCATGCACTCAAATCAGCAAATTCTAACATTCAAGTTTTTGCGGTAGAAGCAGATGAATCTGCTATTCTATCTGGTGAAAAACCTGGCCCTCACAAAATTCAAGGTATCTCAGCTGGATTTATTCCTGATACACTTGATACTAAAGCCTATGATGGTATCGTTCGTGTAACATCAGACGATGCTCTCGCACTCGGCCGTGAAATTGGTGGAAAAGAAGGATTTCTTGTAGGGATTTCTTCAGCTGCAGCTATCTACGGAGCCATCGAGGTTGCCAAGAAATTAGGTACAGGTAAAAAAGTTCTTGCTCTAGCACCAGATAACGGTGAACGTTATCTCTCTACAGCACTTTATGAATTTGAAGTGTAGTCTCCTAAATGCACTTAGCCCTTTTTATAGGGCTTTTTATTTATATCTTGAAAAGTAGAATTCTTTCCCTATAGGAATCTACTGCATAGAAAAAAAGGAAGCACTTCAGCTTCCTTTTTATTATTAGTTATTCAAGGCTGCTGCCATTGTAGCTGCAACTTCAGCTTCGAAGTCGTTTGCAGCTTTTTCGATACCTTCACCAACTTCAAAGCGAGCGAACTCAACTACTGAAGCGTTAACTGATTCAAGATATGCTTCAACTGTCTTGCTGTCATCCATGATGTATACTTGTGCAAGAAGTGTGTAAGCTTGGTCAACTTTAGTGTTGTCAAGCATGAAGCGGTCCATTTTACCTGGGATGATTTTGTCCCAGATTTTTTCTGGTTGCCTTCTGCAGCCAATTCAGCTTTGATGTCAGCTTCAGCTTGGGCAATCACTTCATCAGTCAATTGAGCTTTTGATCCATACTTCAAGTGTGGAAGAGCTGGTTTGTTAACCATTGCACGACTTTCGTTGTCTTGGTCGATAACGTGGTTCAATTGTGCCAACTCATCTTTAACGAATTGCTCATCCAATTCTTTGTAAGAAAGAACTGTTGGTTTCATCGCTGCGATGTGCATTGACAATTGTTTAGCAAGTGCTTCGTCTCCACCTTCAACAACTGAAATAACACCGATACGTCCACCGTTATGTTGGTAAGCTCCAAAGTGTTGTGCGTCTGTTTTTTCAATCAATGCAAAGCGACGGAATGAGATTTTTTCTCCGATAGTTGCTGTTGCAGATACGTATGCAGCTTCAAGAGTTTCACCTGAAGGCATTGTCAAAGCAAGTGCTTCTTCATTATTAGCAGGTTTTCCTTCAGCAATAACTTTAGCTGTAGTATTTACCAATTCAACGAATTGAGCATTTTTCGCAACGAAGTCAGTTTCAGCGTTTACTTCAATAACTGCTGCAACATTACCGTTAACATAAACACCCGTCAAACCTTCTGCAGCAACACGGTCAGCTTTCTTAGCTGCCTTAGCCATACCCTTTTCACGAAGCAATTCAATCGCTTTTTCGATGTCACCGTCTGTTTCTACAAGCGCTTTTTTAGCGTCCATAACTCCGGCACCAGATTTTTCACGCAACTCTTTTACAAGTTTAGCTGTAATTTCTGCCATTTTGATTCTCCTATATTTTTTTAAAAATAGGAGAGCCGGGCTAAGCCCCGCCCTCCTAGGTAATTACTATTTATATGAATTAAGCGTTGTTGCCTTCTACAACTTCAACGATTTCTTCAATTGAATCTGCTTGAGCTTCAGAAGCTGCAAATTCTGCTTCAACTGCTGTTGCATCTTCACCTTGACGTCCTTCGATGATAGCGTCAGCCAATTTAGCTGTGATCAATTTAACAGCGCGGATAGCATCATCGTTAGCTGGGATGATTACATCGATATCATCTGGATCAGTGTTTGTGTCAACCATCGCTACAACTGGGATTCCCAATTTCTTAGCTTCTTTTAACAGCGATTTGCTCTTTTATGTGGGTCAACTACGTACATAACATCTGGGATACGAGGCATGTCTTCGATACCACCCAAGAATTTTTCAAGACGTGCACGTTGTTTGTTAAGAAGTGCAACTTCTTTCTTAGGAAGAACTTCGAAAGTTCCATCTTCTTCCATACGTTTGATTTCTTTCAAACGAGCGATACGTTTTTGGATTGTTCCCCAGTTTGTAAGAGTTCCACCCAACCAACGGTGGTTGATGAAGTATTGACCTGAACGTACTGCTTCTTCAGCAACTGCATCAGCTGCTTGTTTCTTAGTACCAACGAACAATACAACTGCATCGTTAGCTGCTGCATCACGCATGAAATCGTAAGCTTGGTCAGCGTATTTTACAGTTTGTTGCAAGTCGATAACGTGGATTCCGTTACGTTCAGTGAAGATGTATTTAGCCATCTTAGGGTTCCAGCGACGAGTTTGGTGACCAAAGTGTACACCAGCCTCAAGAAGTTGTTTCATTGAAATTACTGCCATGAGTATTTCTCCTTTTTGTTTTTTCCTCTTCTTGACTTCAACTCGCAAAACGACCCAAGGGCAACTGTTTCACAATTCATCAAGAATGAGTATTATCGTTCACACGACAAATTTCATTTTACCATACTTTTCAATATTTTCAAGCTATTTTAGTAGATTTTTAAAGTAAGTTAACTATATAAATCATAAAGAGACTCAAATTGAGCCTCTTCGTTTTATTCATTAGTTTGGATAGATATATGTTACAAAACCTTCTGAAGTTGTAGTCGGATTGAACCATCCACGTTTATTTCCGATTGTACGATTTCCACCATAGTTTGATTCAGATACTTGGATACTTGTTGATGATGAAACAGCTGTAACTACTGCTACGTGTCCATATCCACCGTCATTCCAACATGCAATCGCGCCAACTTGAGGTGTAGATCCTGTACGGAATCCTGCTGCAGCTGCACTTGTAGCCCACTGTGCTCCATTACCCCAGTAGTCTCCAGCCCAAGGGGCCAAGGTTTTAGCTCCCCATGTACACTCACCAGTTGGATAACTTGAAGCATTTGTACTGTATGTTGGACGATGTTTTACTGATGCAGGTGCGTAACTTGAAGATGATTCAGATGAGCTAGATACTGCTTGAACTTCTGCTGTAAAAGTTGTATTTCCAGAAGCAACGACTGTTTGTTGTTGACTTGCTTGTTTAGCTTTATAAGCAGCTTCTGCTTCTGCTGCAGCTTTAGCTTCTGCTTCTGCTGCAGCTTTTTTTCTCAAGTAAACTTGCTTTTTCATCCTCTGCAGTAGCCTTTTCAGCAGCAAGATTCAATTCTGCAGCTTTCAACTCAGCTTGTTTTGTAGTTAATGATTGAGCATCATCAGCTAGTTTTTGCTGATTTGCAATAACTGTATTAATTGCATCATTGTTTGCTACTTGTTTTCAGAAATAGCTTTTTTATCTGCTTTTTGTTGTTCCAACATCTTGTTGTTTGCAGATACGATTTCACTCATTGCAGCAACACGTGAAATAGCTTCTGTAATTGATTTTGAGTTTACAATTGTATTGATGTAATTTGTTGCAGCTCCATTTGTTTGAGCACTACGAGCTTGTTTTTGCAATGAATCATTGCGAGATACAATATTCTTAGAAAGTTCTGTAATTTCACCCTCAAGCTTTTTAGATTCTGCTTGTAGTCTATCATTTTCAGATTGCAAGTTTGATTGCTCTGTTTGAATAGCAGATACTTGCTCCTGAATTTGATCAACTTGTTTTTGGGCTTCTTGTTGTTGTGTCTGTTAAGTTACTAATTTTATTATCTTGAGCAGCAATTTTGTCATCAGTAGTTTCTGCATGCGCAGTTGTTAAAACAGCTGCTTGAGAAACCATTACTGTACTTAGTAAAAGTGACGCTAAGAGTTTTTTTCTTCATATTGCGTAGATACTCCTTCTTTAAAGACAT
>CAKMPG010000083.1:0-4583 GCA_927911355.1 Streptococcus mitis
AAAATGGTTTGAAACCATTCATGAACTGCAGGGCGATTGCTTAATTTTTTCAACAGAAGGTACTAGTATCCGCTGGATTGGCAATGAACGAGGGTATGCAGGTGACCCCCTATGGCAAAAGGTGAAACCAGACCAGCTAGGGACAGAAGCAGAGCTGGACTATCTTCAGCACGGAGATCCCTCGGGCACGATTTTTTCAATCGGAGAGGCAGATGTTTCCATCCGGCCAGGTTGGTTTTACCATGAAGAGCAGGATCCTAAGTCTCTTGAGGAGTTGGTCGAAAATCTATTTTCACTCAGTGGGGAGAGGAACCCCGCTCTTGCTCAATATTCCGCCGAATCAAGATGGGCTATTTGATGATAAAGATATCCAACGCCTCTACGAATTTGCGGCCTATCGCAATGAGCTCTATCAAGAAGATTTGGCTTTTGGAGCCAAGGTATCTGGTCCAGCTCTTTCCGCAGACTTTGCCTGTCATCATCTGACAGACGGTCTTGAGACCGACTCTTGGGCAAGTGATGTAGGCTTGCCTATCCAGTTAGAACTCGACTTAGGATTTCCTAAAACTTTTGATGTAATTGAGTTAAGAGAAGATTTGAAGCTAGGGCAACGAATCGCTGCTTTTCATGTGCAAGTAGAGGTGGATGGTGTCTGGCAAGAATTTGGGAAGGGCTCTACAGTTGGTCATAAGCGTCTCCTGCGAGGTCCGCTAGTAGAGGCACAGAAGGTGCACGTGATGATTACCGAGGCGCAATCTATGCCTGTATTGACTAAGATTTCACTCTATAAAACTCCTAGCTTATCACAAAAAGAAGTTGTTCAGGGACTAGCATTTGCAGAAAAAAGTCTAGCTGTAGCAAAGGGAGAAAATGTCCATTTTACAGTGAAACGCAGAGAATCTAGCAGTCCTTTAGAAGCTAAGATTTCGATTCAACCAGGGACAGGTGTCCATGGTGTCGCCTATCAGGACGAGATTCAAGTCATTCAATTCCAAGCTGGGGAAAGCAAAAAAGATTTGCATCTACCAACCCTGTATTTTGCTACTGACAAGACTTTGGATTTCTATCTTAATTTGACTGTTGATGGACAACTGGTTGATCAACTTCAAGTTCAAATTTCATAAAATAAAAAGAGCCTTTGCACGATACAAAGGTTCTTTTGTTTACTAGCTAGTGACTTGGTAACCAGCTGAGGGTAAAGGTTAGCTGATCAGCTTTCAAGAGGTCTTGGTGTTGAATAGTTGATACTAGAGTTGTGTCCAGTTGGCATTCTTTGACAAAGTTGAAGTGGCTGTGGTTTTGTTTAGTATGGATATCCAGCCATTTACCTTCTTTAGCCAGATAGACTCTGAGATGGTCAAAGAGAGGGATTCCGAGGTCGTAGCTTGGTTTGCCTGGGCAGGTCGGATAAAAACCGAGAGCTGACCAGATGTACCAGGCTGAGAGACTGCCATTGTCTTCATCGCCAGGATAGGCTTCCCAACTTGAGTGAAAGGCCTTCTGACGGAGAGTCTTGATGAGAAGGGCAGTGTAGTCAGGGTAATCGCTGTAGCGGAAGAGATAAGGAATGTGGAAGCTAGGTTGGTTAGAAATGGCGAGTTGCCCAAAAGGAGCAGTAGCCATTTCGCTCATTTCGTGAATCTCGTAACCATAGCCTGTTGTTTCAAAGAGGGGAGCCTCCTGACAGACTTTCAAAAGATAGTTGCTAAAGGTTTCTTTTCCACCCATAAGTTGGATTAAGCCTGGGATGTCGTGGAGGACGCCTAAAGTTGCTTGGATGGCAGAGCATTCGGCATAATCGCGTCCCCAGCTATAAGGAGAGAAGTCAGGGCGGAAATTACCTTGACTGTCACGCGCTCGCATGTAACCTGTCTCAGCGTCAAATAGATGGCGGTAATTTTGTGATGCGGCCTTGTAAGTTTCAGCGATTTCTATTTTCCCTCGTTTTTTGGCACAGCTGGCGATACAAAAATCGCTATAGGCATAGTCTAGAGTATGGCTGACACTTTCGTGATTGTCTGTGGATAGATAGCCTAGTTCTTGGTATTGGGCTAGTCCGTGACGACCATTGATGCCGAGAGGGTCGGCCTTGCTGGCTGTTTCAAGCATGGCTTGGAGGAGTTCCTCTTCTAGGTCGGGGGCCATGTCCTTGCAGGCGCTATCTGCGATAATACCATCTAAAAGTGTACCAGGCATCATACCACGTTCATCTGGGGCCAGCCATTTTGGAAGAAATCCGGTATCGCGGTAGCTATTGAGGAAACCTTCTAAAAAGAGACGATAATGCTCTGGTATGACAAGGGCAAAGAGGGGGAAGGTGGTGCGGAAGGTATCCCAGAAGCCATTGTTGCTAAATAGGACACCGGGTTTGACAGTACCAGTAGCCAGATCCATGTGGATGGCTTGCCCTGATTCATCAATCTCATAAAAAGTCTGAGGAAATAGGAAGAGTCTGTAAAGGCAGTGATCAAAGAAGGTTCGGTCAGCTTCTCCTGTCTCTAGCACGTCAAAACGATAGAGGAGATTTTCCCAGTCCGCTTGGGCATTTGCTTTACAGCTATTAAAATCTTCGTGAGGTAGATTAAGCAGTGCTTGAGAAGGGGAGATGAAAGAAGTTGCTAGCTGAATCTCAGCATGGCTGCTTGCTAAGTCAATTCGCCAGTCTCCGCCTTCTTGGCTGACAGCAAGAATATCCGTGTTCATTTTCAGGGAAGTGAACATCGTTAGTTGATTTTATTGGTCTCAGTTTTTCCTTCTTGTCTTAGGGCAAGCGTTCTCTTATCTACTTGCTCTACGGTCAGTTTATCTGCTGCGTGAAGATAGAGGGAGAGGGCTTTGCCTTGCTTTTGCTTCAAACGAATAGAAGCACCGTAGCAAGTCGGTGTAAGCTGGCTTTCAATCTGATAGCGCAGGGAGAAAATCTTCAGATAATGAGGCTGGAAAGTAGCCTTATTCATATCATAGGAAGACTGGCGGTGAAAGAGACTGTCTCCGCCCAGTTGACCTGTGACAGGTGTCAGAAGGAGCCAAGAGTAGTCTCCAATCCAAGGGCTGGGCTGGTGGGTTAATCGAATCCCTTGAAAGATAGGCAGATGCGGATCGAAAAACCAAGCTCCCTCCTGGTCACTGGTCTGGGGCACAAAGTAATTCATCCCGAAAGGGATGCCCGTGTAAGGCAGGGTATTTCCCCGAGAGAAGGCATGCTTGCTAGCAGTCCCAAAGCGGGTATCGATGGTTTCAAGTAGTGGTTTCATAGTCTTTCCTTTAGCTGTTTTTCTACATTATATCAGAAAAAGATAACCTTTAGAAAAGGAGTTTCAAAGATAACTAGTTTGTAGAAAATGACTATCATTTGTGTATGTATTTTCTGTCTCAAAAGCTATATACTGAAAATGAAACTTGTTTGAAAGAGGAAATTGCACGATGATTTATTCGAAAGAAATTGTTAGAGAGTGGCTGGATGAAGTAGCAGAGCGGGCCAAGGACCATCCGGAGTGGGTGGATGTCTTCGAGCGTTGCTACACAGACACCTTGGACAATACGGTTGAAATCCTAGAAGATGGTTCAACCTTTGTGCTCACAGGAGATATTCCTGCTATGTGGCTTCGAGATTCGACAGCCCAACTCAGACCCTACCTGCATGTGGCTAAAAGAGATGCCCTCCTGCGTCAGACCATTGCAGGTTTAGTCAAACGTCAGATGACCTTGGTGCTCAAGGATCCTTATGCCAACTCCTTCAACATTGAGGAGAACTGGAAGGGGCACCACGAGACCGATCACACAGACCTGAATGGTTGGATTTGGGAACGAAAGTATGAGGTGGATTCGCTTTGCTATCCTTTGCAGTTGGCCTATCTCCTCTGGAAAGAGACTGGCGAGACCAGTCAGTTTGATGAGACTTTTGTCACAGCGACCAAGGAAATTCTTCATCTGTGGACGGTAGAACAAGACCACAAGAACTCTCCTTATCGTTTTGTCCGTGATACGGACCGCAAGGAAGACACCTTAGTAAATGATGGCTTTGGACCTGATTTTGCAGTAACTGGTATGACTTGGTCAGCCTTCCGTCCAAGTGATGATTGCTGCCAGTATAGCTACTTGATTCCGTCCAATATGTTTGCTGTAGTAGTCTTGGGTTATGTTCAAGAAATCTTTGCAGAACTAGACCTAGCTGATAGCGAGAGTATTATTGCTGATGCTAAGCGTCTCCAGTCTGAGATTCAAGAAGGCATCGAAAATTACGCTTACACCACCAACAGTAAGGGTGAAAAGATTTACGCCTTTGAAGTGGATGGTTTGGGAAATGCTAGTATTATGGATGATCCAAACGTACCAAGTTTGTTGGCGGCGCCTTATCTGGGCTACTGCGACATTGAAGACCAAGTGTATCAAGCCACTCGTCGCACCATTCTTAGTCCAGAAAATCCATATTTCTATCAAGGAGAATATGCTAGTGGGTTGGGAAGTTCTCATACCTTCTATCGCTATATCTGGCCAATTGCTCTTTCTATCCAAGGCTTGACAACAAGAGATAAGGCAGAGAAGAAATTCTTGCTGGATCAGCTGGTTGCTTGCGATGGGGG
>CAKMPG010000084.1:0-3918 GCA_927911355.1 Streptococcus mitis
ATCCTGCCCAGTCACCACATAGTAGTGGGGCAATTTTCCTTCCTTAAGCACATGGGCAACAAAAGGAAAGGTCAAATCTGGCAAGTCAAAGAGCGTCATATCCGCCTTTAATGGCCCCGCGTCTCAAAACCCAATCTCCTCTGCCACCTTGACCAAGCCCAAAGCCGTCGTCCCATCCATGGTCGTCTTGGCCAATTCTCGCAAGTGAGCCAAAGAATAATAGCTACCATAGTAGAAAAAACCATGGATGGACGACGGCTTTGGGCTTGGTCAAGGTGGCAGATGGAGATTGGTTTTGAGACGCGGGCCATTAAGGCGGATATGACGCTCTTTGACTTGCCAGATTTGACCTTTCCTTTTGTTGCCCATGTGCTTAAGGAAGGAAAATTGCCCCACTACTATGTGGTGACTGGGCAGGATAAGGATAGCATCCATATCGCTGATCCAGATCCTGGGGTGAAATTGACCAAACTGCCACGTGAGCGTTTTGCGGAAGAATGGACAGGAGTGACTCTTTTTATAGCACCTAGTCCAGACTATAAGCCTCATAAGGATCAAAAGAATGGTTTGCTCTCTTTTTATCCCTATATTAGTGAAGCAGCGTGGCTTAATTGCCAATATCGTTTTGGCGACACTCTTGGTAACCTTGATTAATATTGTGGGTTCTTATTATCTGCAGTCTATCATTGATACTTATGTGCCAGATCAGATGCGTTCGACGCTGGGGATTATTTCTATTGGGCTGGTTATCGTCTATATTCTCCAGCAGGTCTTGTCTTACGCTCAGGAGTATCTCTTACTTGTTTTGGGGCAACGCTTATCGATTGATGTGATTTTGTCTTATATCAAGCATGTTTTTCACCTGCCTATGTCCTTTTTTGCGACACGCAGGACAGGGGAAATCGTGTCTCGTTTTACAGATGCTAATAGTATCATCGATGCGCTGGCTTCGACCATTCTTTCGATTTTCCTAGATGTGTCAACGGTTGTCATTATTTCCCTTGTTTTATTTTCACAAAATACCAATCTCTTTTTCATGACCTTATTGGCGCTTCCTATCTACACAGTGATTATCTTTGCCTTTATGAAGCCGTTTGAAAAGATGAATCGGGATACCATGGAAGCCAATGCGGTTTTATCTTCTTCTATCATTGAGGACATCAACGGTATTGAGACTATTAAGTCCTTGACCAGTGAAAGTCAGCGTTACCAAAAAATTGACAAGGAATTTGTGGATTATCTGAAGAAATCCTTTACCTATAGTCGGGCAGAGAGTCAGCAAAAGGCTCTGAAAAAAGTTGCCCATCTCTTGCTCAATGTCGGCATTCTCTGGATGGGGGCTGTTCTGGTCATGGATGGCAAGATGAGTTTGGGACAGTTGATTACCTATAATACCTTGCTAGTTTACTTTACAAATCCTTTAGAAAACATCATCAACCTGCAAACCAAACTTCAGACAGCGCAGGTCGCCAATAACCGTCTGAATGAGGTTTATCTGGTAGCTTCTGAGTTTGAGGAGAAGAAAACGGTTGAGGATTTGAGTTTGATGAAGGGAGAGATGACTTTCAAGCAGGTTTCCTACAAGTATGGCTATGGTCGAGATGTTTTGTCGGATATCAATTTGACCATTCCCCAAGGTTCTAAGGTGGCTTTTGTGGGGATTTCAGGATCAGGTAAGACGACCTTGGCCAAGATGATGGTTAATTTTTTATGATCCAAGTCAGGGAGAGATTAGTCTGGTGGTGTCAATCTCAATCAGATTGACAAAAAGGCCCTGCGCCAGTATATCAACTATCTGCCTCAACAGCCCTATGTCTTTAACGGAACGATTTTGGACAATCTTCTCCTTGGAGCCAAGGAGGGAACGACACAGGAAGATATCTTACGGGCGGTCGAATTGGCAGAGATTCGGGAGGACATTGAGCGCATGCCACTAAATTACCAGACGGAATTGACTTCGGATGGGGCAGGAATCTCAGGTGGTCAACGTCAGAGAATTGCTCTGGCGCGTGCTCTCTTGACAGATGCGCCTGTCTTGATTTTGGATGAGGCGACCAGCAGTTTGGATATTCTGACAGAGAAGCGGATTGTAGATAATCTTATGGCTTTAGACAAGACCTTGATTTTCATCGCCCACCGCTTGACCATTGCTGAGCGGACAGAGAAGGTTGTTGTCTTGGATCAGGGCAAGATTGTTGAAGAAGGAAATCATGCTGATTTGCTTGCACAGGGTGGTTTTTACGCCCATTTGGTCAATAGCTAGAAAGAGGAGAGGATGAAACCAGAATTTTTAGAAAGTGCGGAGTTTTATAATCGTCGTTACCATAATTTTTCCAGTCGGGTGATTGTCCCCATGTTCCTTCTGCTCGTGTTTTTACTTGGCTTTGCAACTTTGGCAGAGAAGGAGATGAGTATGTCTACTAGAGCTACTGTCGAGCCTAGTCGTATCCTTGCAAATATCCAGTCAACTAGCAACAATCGTATTCTTGTCAATCATTTGGAAGAAAGTAAGCTGGTTAAAAAGGGAGAACTGTTGGTTCAATATCAAGAAGGGGCAGAGGGTGTCCAAGCGGAGGCCTATGCTAGTCAGCTGGACATGCTCAAGGATCAAAAAAGCAATTGGAGTATTTGCAAAAGAGTCTGCAAGAAGGGGAGAACCACTTTCCAGAGGAGGATAAATTTGGCTACCAAGCCACCTTTCGTGACTACATCAGCCAAGCAGGTAGTCTTAGGGCTAGTACATCGCAACAAAATGAGACCATCGCGTCCCAGAATGCAGCAGCTAGTCAAACCCAAGCCGAAATCGGCACCCTCATCAGTCAAACAGAGGCTAAAATTCGCGATTACCAGACAGCTAAGTCAGCTATTGAAACAGGTGCTTCCTTGGCCAGTCAGAATCTAGCCTACTCTCTCTACCAGTCCTACAAGTCTCAGGGCGAGGAAAATCCGCAATCTAAGGCACAAGCAGTTGTGCAGCTAGAAGCACAGCTTTCTCAGTTAGAATCTAGTCTTGCTACTTACCGTGTCCAGTATGCAGGTTCAGGTACCCAGCAAGCCTATGCGTCAGGTTTAAGCAGTCAATTGGAGTCTCTCAAATCACAACACTTGGCTAAGGTTGGTCAGGAATTGACCCTTCTAGACCAGAAAATTTTGGAGGCAGAATCGGGTAGGAAGGTACAGGGAAATCTTTTAGACAAGGGGAAAATTACGGCGAGTGAGGATGGGGTGCTTCATCTTAATCCTGAGACCAGTGATTCTACCATGGTAGCAGAAGGCGCCTTACTAGCCCAACTCTATCCGTCCTTGGAAAAAGAAGGGAAAGTCAAACTCACAGCTTATCTAAGTTCAAAAGATGTAGCAAGGATCAAGGTCGGTGATTCTGTTCGCTATACTACGACTCATGATGCTAAGAATCAACTTTTCCTAGATTCTACTATTACAAGTATTGATGCGACAGCTACTAAGACTGAAACTGGGAATTTCTTTAAAATCGAGGCGGAGACTAATCTAACTTCTAAGCAGGCTGCAAAACTTCGATATGGGGTGGAAGGTCGCCTGCAGATGATTACGGGCAGGAAAAGTTACCTACGTTATTATTTGGATCAATTTTTGAACAAAGAGTAATGTTCGTGTTTTTAGAGTTAAATAATTTTTAAACTGTGAGAAAGATTTTTCTTGCAGTTTTTTCTTTATGATTTTTGAAGTTACTACGTTATTTATTCGGTTAAATTCTTGTAATTTTAGGTTTTTTGTGGTAAAATGTGCTCAAGTAATACGAAAGGCGAACTTTAAAATGTCAAAACAATTTGATCTATTCGGGAAAAGCTAAAGATATCTATACAACTGAGGATGAAAATCTTATTATTTCAACTTACAAAGGACCAGGCGACTGCTTTCAATGGTGTCAAGAAGGAGCAG
>CAKMPG010000085.1:0-3927 GCA_927911355.1 Streptococcus mitis
TAGATTGGACAGGGATCACCTCTTTATAAAAGTAGAAGTGATTTGATGACTATTTTTGGGATCCAGAAGACCAACGCTGGTGTGATGAATGTGATGAGTATTTACAACAATACCATTCTCTGGCTCTTTTACAGGATGAGCAGGTTATCCCAGATGAAAAACTACGCCCAGGCTATGAAAAACAAACAGGTAAGGAAAGGCACCGTTCTTGCCGTATGAAATTAAAATAGAGAAAAAGTAACTTTTTTGGAGTTGCTTTTATTTTTTCCAAATCTTTGCGAATAGTATAGGTGAGGAGGTAAGTATGGTTCAAGAAATTGCACAAGAAATCATTCGTTCGGCTCGGAAAAAAGGGGCGCAAGACATTTATTTTGTCCCCAAGTTAGACGCCTATGAGCTTCATATGAGGATCGGAGACGAGCGCTGTAAAATCGGTTGTTATGATTTTGAAAAGTTTGCGGCCGTCATTAGTCACTTTAAGTTTGTGGCGGGTATGAATGTTGGAGAAAAGCGACGTAGTCAACTTGGTTCCTGTGATTATGCCTATGACCAGAAGATGGCATCTCTACGCTTATCTACCGTAGGCGATTATCGAGGGCAGGAGAGTCTGGTGATCCGTTTGTTGCATGATGAGGAGCAGGATTTGCATTTTTGGTTTCAGGATATTGGAGAACTGGGTAAGCAGTACAGGCAACGTGGTCTCTATCTCTTTGCTGGTCCAGTCGGAAGTGGCAAGACAACCTTGATGCATGAGTTGGCTAAATCTCTCTTTAAAGGACAGCAAGTTATGTCCATCGAAGATCCTGTCGAAATCAAGCAGGACGACATGCTCCAGTTGCAGTTGAATGAGGCGATTGGACTAACCTATGAAAATCTCATCAAACTTTCCCTACGTCATCGACCAGATCTCTTGATTATCGGAGAAATTCGGGACAGCGAGACGGCGCGTGCAGTGGTCAGAGCTAGTTTGACAGGGGCGACAGTCTTTTCAACCATTCATGCCAAGAGTATTCGAGGTGTTTATGAGCGCCTGTTGGAGTTGGGTGTGAGTGAGGAGGAATTGGCAGTCGTTCTGCAAGGTGTTTGTTACCAGAGATTAATCGGGGGAGGAGGAATTGTTGACTTTGCAAACAAAGACTATCAAGAACACCAGCCAACTAGCTGGAATGAACAGATTGACCAGCTTCTTAAAGATGGACATATCACAAGTCTTCAGGCTGAAACGGAAAAAATTAGCTACAGCTAAGCAAAAAAATATCATCACCTTGTTTAACAATCTCTTTTCCAGCGGTTTTCATCTAGTGGAGACTATCTCATTTTTAGATAGGAGTGCTTTGTTGGACAAGCAGTGTGTGACCCAGATGCGTACAGGTTTGTCTCAGGGGAAATCATTCTCAGAAATGATGGAAAGTTTGGGTTTTTCAAGTGCCATTGTCACTCAGTTATCCCTAGCTGAAGTTCATGGGAATCTCCACCTTAGTTTAGGAAAGATAGAAGAGTATCTGGACAATCTGACCAAGGTCAAGAAAAAATTAATTGAAGTAGCGACCTATCCCTTGATTTTGCTGGGTTTTCTTTTCTTAATTATGCTGGGGCTACGGAACTATCTACTACCACAACTGGATAGTAGCAATATTGCCACCCAAATCATTGGAAATCTGCCACAAATCTTTCTAGGAATGGTGGGGTTTGTTTCCATACTTGCCCTTTTAGCACTAACTTTCTATAAAAGAAGTTCCAAAATGCGTGTCTTTTCTATCTTAGCGCGTCTTCCCTTCTTTGGAATCTTTGTTCAGACTTATTTGACAGCTTATTATGCGCGTGAATGGGGGAATATGATTTCTCAAGGGATGGAGTTGACGCAGATTTTTCAAATGATGCAGGAACAAGGTTCCCAACTCTTTAAAGAAATCGGTCAAGATCTAGCTCAAGCCCTACAAAATGGTCGCGAATTTTCTCAAACCATAGCAACCTATCCTTTCTTTAAGAAAGAGTTGAGTCTTATTATCGAGTATGGTGAAGTCAAGTCCAAGCTGGGGAGTGAGTTGGAAATCTATGCTGAAAAACTTGGGAAGCCTTTTTTACCCGAGTTAACCGCACCATGAATTTGGTGCAGCCACTGGTTTTTATCTTTGTGGCACTGATTATCGTTTTACTTTATGCGGCAATGCTCATGCCCATGTATCAAAATATGGAGGTAAATTTTTAACATGAAAAAAATGATGACATTCTTGAAAAAAGCGAAAGTGAAGGCTTTTACACTTGTGGAGATGTTGGTGGTCTTGCTCATCATCAGCGTGCTTCTCTTGCTCTTTGTACCTAATCTGACCAAGCAAAAAGAAGCAGTCAACGACAAAGGAAAAGCTGCTGTTGTTAAGGTGGTGGAAAGCCAGGCAGAGCTTTATAGCTTAGATAAAAATGAAGATGCTAGCCTAAGCAAGTTACAAGCAGATGGGAGAATCACAGAAGAACAGGCTAAAGCTTATAAAGAATACCATGCTAAACAAAATACCAGTCAAACCGTTGCAGATTAAGGCCTTTACCATGCTTGAAAGTCTCTTGGTTTTGGGTCTTGTGAGTATCCTTGCCTTGGGCTTGTCAGGTTCTGTTCAGTCCACTTTTGCGGCGGTAGAGGATCAGATTTTCTTTATGGAGTTTGAAGAACTCTATCGGGAAACCCAAAAACGCAGTGTAGCCAGTCAGCAAAAGACTAGTCTGAACTTAGATGGGCAGACAATCACTAACGGCAGTCAAAAGTTGACAGTTCCCAAAGGGATTCAGGCACCATCAGGCCAAAGTATTACATTTGATCGAGCTGGGGGCAATTCGTCCCTGGCTAAGGTTGAATTTCATACCAGTAAAGGAGCGATTCGTTATCAATTATATCCTAGGAAATGGAAAAATTTAAACGCATTAAGGAAACAAAAAATTAGGGCAGTGATTTTACTGGAAGCAGTGGTTGCTTTAGCTATCTTTGCTAGTATTGCGACCCTACTTTTGGGACAAATTCAAAAAAATAGGCAAGAAGAAGCAAAAATCTTGCAAAAGGAAGAAGTCTTGAGGGTAGCTAAGATGGCCTTGCAGACAGGTCAAAATCAGGTAAACATAAACGGAGTTGAGATTCAGATGTTTTCTAGTGAAAAAGGATTGGAGGTTTATCATGGCTCAGAACAGTTGTTGGCTATCAAAGAGCCATAAGGTCAAGGCTTTTACCTTGTTAGAATCCCTTATTGCTCTCGTTGTTATCAGTGGAAGCTTACTCCTCTTTCAAGCCATGAGTCAGCTCCTCATTTCAGAAGTTCGCTACCAGCAGCAAAGCGAGCAAAAGGAGTGGCTCCTGTTTGTGGACCAGTTGGAGGCAGAATTAGATCGTTCGCAGTTTGAAAAAGTGGAAGGCAATCGTCTCTATATGAAGCAGGATGGCAAGGATATTTCTATAGGTAAGTCTAAATCAGATGATTTTCGGAAAACCGATGCCAGTGGACGAGGTTATCAGCCTATGGTTTATGGCCTCAAATTTGCGCAGATTACAGAGGACAATCAATTGGTTCGCTTTCGTTTTCAATTCCAAAAAGGCTTAGAAAGGGAGTTCATATATCGTGTGGAAAAAGAAAAAAGTTAAGGCGGGTGTTCTCATCTATGCAGTCACTATGGCAGCCATCTTTAGTCTTTTGTTACAATTTTACTTGAACCGACAAGTCGCCCACTATCAAGACTATGCTTTAAATAAAGAAAAGTTAATCGCTTTTGCTATGGCTAAGCGAAGCAAAGATAAGGTTGAGCAAGAAAGTGGGGAACAGGCCTTTAATCTGGGTCAGGTGAGTTATCAAAATAAGAAAACAAGCTTGGTGACGACGGTTCGTACGCCTAAGAGTCAATATGAGTTTCTGTTTCCTTCAGTCAAAATCAAAGAAGAGAAAACAGATA
>CAKMPG010000086.1:0-13547 GCA_927911355.1 Streptococcus mitis
ACGGTGAGTCGAAAGCAGAAGCCATTGCCGGAACCGTGTCTGGTCCAGTGACTGAGAACCTACCTGCAAGTAGCCTACAAAATCACCCTGATGTGACGATTATCGCAGATGCTGAAGCGCTTAGCTTGTTAGAAAAATAAAAAGTATAAAAACCACTTGCTCTTTGGAGTGAGTGGTTTTTTACTTCAAATGTTCACTATCCTGCTAAAAGAAATTTTTCTGTAAATTCCCGTAACAGTTGTCGATATTTCATATAAAAAGGTATCCAATAGAAAATTATTAAATGTCTGTAAACTGTGATATAATCGTATTGACTATTTTTTATGATACTATACGATTTTTATTAAGACAGTCGATAGTTGTTGATGCTGGAAACCATGATATAACTGGCAATTCCTGACATGTGAAGAAAGGTTGAAATCCAGCCTGTTATATTTGGTAGAAGCATGGTGAGAGATAGAACGATTAAAAGGATATAAAATAGTTTTAATCCTAAATTGAAATTTTTCCATATACTAAACATATTCATCACCCCACCCGTTACAAAAGCATAGCCAATAGCAGAGATACCCGATGCCTGAATTTCTTGATTCTGTGTTAATATATGGAATGCAATTGAAGATATTATCATAGAAGTAATAAAAACTAAAAATACATATTTTGATCCCCTTTTATACTCCAATAGCCCACCAAAAGGAAGTAACATTAAAGTATTTAAAACTAAATGAAACCATATAAACCATACTGGTGCTTCTTTACTTCCATGCATAAATGTACCACTAAAGTATTGCCAACAATAAATTGGCTTTGAATGAAATGCAAATAAGTCATACATTACACTTCCCAAAAAGGTAGTAAGAATTCCTAGCAATAAACAAATTACAACTAAAATACTGACCACAGGGAAAATTTTTATGATTCTTTTCATGTTATAGATTCACTTCTAAATAATACTAATTTTTGCTAATCAATATGTGCCACTATTATATCATTTTCATCTATAAATGTTAATCAATTTTAACAAGATTAAAATTGAAGATAATATAAGTTTATGGCAGTTTTTTCTTGACAATTATTCCTTTTACGTGTAAAATAGAATAGATCTTGAACTTGAAGGGAGTGAAAAAAATGTCTAAAACAGTAGTACGTAAGAATGAATCTCTTGACGACGCACTTCGTCGTTTCAAACGTGCGGTTACTAAAGCTGGTACTCTTCAAGAAACACGCAAACGTGAATTCTATGAAAAACCTTCTGTAAAACGTAAACGTAAATCAGAAGCAGCTCGTAAACGTAAAAAATTCTAATTAGAAATGAAAGGCTAGAGAAATCTAGTCTTTTTCTTTTAAATAAATACTACCAAAGCCTGCAAAAATATCAAATATCCTCCTACAATTTGATATAATAGAGAGAAGAATTCATTTGAAGGAGGAAATGATGTCGGTTTTAGTAAAAGAAGTGATTGAAAAGCTTAGACTAGACATTGTCTATGGCGAACCAGAATTACTTGAAAAGGAAATTAATACCGCGGACATTACGCGACCTGGTCTTGAAATGACGGGCTATTTTGACTATTATACGCCTGAGCGAATCCAGCTCTTGGGAATGAAGGAGTGGTCCTACCTCGTTTCGATGTCCTCTCACAACCGTTACCAAGTCTTGAAAAAAATGTTTCTACCTGAGACACCTGCGGTTATTGTTGCCCGTGGTTTGGTGGTTCCGGAGGAAATGTTAAAGGCAGCCAGAGAATGTAAGATTGCCATTTTAACCAGTCGTACAGCAACCAGTCGTTTATCTGGAGAGTTATCTAGTTATCTGGATTCACGTTTAGCAGAACGGACCAGTGTGCACGGTGTCTTGATGGATATCTATGGTATGGGTGTCTTGATTCAGGGCGATAGTGGCATCGGTAAGAGTGAGACAGGTCTAGAGCTTGTCAAACGTGGTCACCGCTTGGTAGCTGATGACCGGGTCGATATCTTTGCCAAGGACGAGATTACTCTTTGGGGTGAACCTGCTGAAATCTTGAGACACCTGATTGAAATTCGTGGGGTTGGGATTATCGATGTCATGAGCCTCTACGGTGCCAGTGCTGTCAAGGACTCTTCACAAGTTCAGTTGGCTGTTTACTTGGAAAATTACGATACACATAAGACTTTTGATCGTCTTGGAAACAATGCAGAGGAAATAGAAATTTCTGGCGTAGCCATTCCTCGTATTCGTATTCCAGTTAAAACAGGTCGTAATATCTCTGTTGTGATTGAGGCAGCTGCCATGAATTATCGTGCCAAGGAAATGGGCTTTGATGCGACGCGTTTGTTCGAAGAACGCTTGACTAATCTCATTGCTCAAAACGAGGTGCCTAATGCTTGATCCAATTGCTATTCATCTAGGCCCTCTAGCTATTCGATGGTATGCCTTGTGTATAGTGACAGGCTTGATTTTGGCGGTTTATTTGACCATGAAAGAAGCACCTAGAAAGAAGATCATACCAGACGATATTTTAGATTTCATCCTGATAGCTTTTCCTTTGGCTATTTTAGGAGCACGTCTCTATTATGTTATTTTCCGTTTTGATTACTATAGTCAGAACTTGGGAGAAATTTTTGCCATTTGGAATGGTGGTTTGGCTTTTTACGGTGGTTTGATAACTGGGGCTATTGTACTCTATATCTTTGCTGATCGTAAACTCATCAATACTTGGGATTTCCTAGATATTGCGGCGCCTAGCGTCATGATTGCCCAAAGTTTGGGTCGCTGGGGCAATTTCTTTAACCAAGAAGCCTATGGTGCAGCAGTGGATAATCTGGATTATCTACCTGGCTTTATTCGTGACCAGATGTATATTGAGGGGAGCTATCGTCAGCCAACCTTCCTTTATGAGTCTCTATGGAATCTTCTTGGATTTGCCTTGATTCTGATTTTTAGAAGAAAATGGAAGAGCCTTAGACGAGGTCATATCACTGCCTTTTACTTGATTTGGTATGGTTTCGGTCGTATGGTCATCGAAGGTATGCGGACAGATAGTCTCATGTTCTTTGGTCTTCGAGTGTCTCAATGGCTATCAGTTGTCCTTATCGGACTGGGTATTTTTATCATTCTATATCAAAATCGAAAGAAGGCCCCTTACTATATTACAGAGGAGGAAAATTAAATGTTAGAAGTTGCATATATTCTTGTAGCCCTTGCTTTGATTGTATTTTTAGTGTATCTAATCATTACTGTACAAAAGCTTGGACGTGTTATCGATGAAACAGAGAAGACGATTAAAACCTTAACTTCAGATGTGGATGTGACCTTGCATCATACCAATGAATTGCTGGCTAAGGTCAATGTCTTGGCAGATGATATCAATGTAAAGGTAGCAACGATTGATCCACTCTTTAGCGCTGTTGCAGATTTATCTCTATCTGTTTCAGATCTCAATGACCATGCGCGTGTATTGAGTAAGAAAGCTTCATCAGCTGGTTCAAAAACACTTAAGACTGGTGCAAGTTTGTCAGCTCTTCGTGTCGCAAGTAAATTTTTCAAAAAATTAAAAAAGGAGAATCCTTATGGGTAAACTATCCTCAATCCTTTTAGGAACCGTTTCAGGTGCAGCTCTTGCCTTGTTTTTAACAAGCGACAAGGGCAAACAAGTTTGCAGTCAGGCTCAAGATTTTCTGGATGATTTGCGAGAAGATCCTGAGTATGCCAAGGAGCAGGTCTGTGAAAAACTAACAGAAGTCAAGGAGCAGGCTACAGATTTTGTTCTTAAAACCAAAGAACAGGTTGAGTCAGGTGAAATCACTGTGGACAGTGTACTTGCTCAAGCCAAATCATGTGCTCGTCAAGCGACAGAAGCATCAAAAGATCGATTCAATAATCTCAAGGAGCAATGGCAAGAAAAGGCCGAAACTCTTGATGAATCAGAAGAGATTGTTATTGACATAACAGAAGAATAAACCATCACCATCTCTGGACGGACTATGTATCTGGGGATGGTGATTTTTTTCTTGTAGACTGTCTTTGTGGTATAATAAGTACTATGCAGAAAAAACCAACGTCAGCCTATGTGCACATCCCGTTTTGTACCCAGATTTGTTATTACTGTGACTTTTCAAAAGTTTTTATCAAGAATCAGCCGGTAGATAGTTATTTGGAACATCTGTTAGAAGAGTTTCAATCTTATGATATTCAAAAGTTGAGAACCCTCTATATCGGTGGTGGTACACCGACAGCTTTGTCGGCTTCTCAACTGGAGGTGTTATTGAAGGGCTTGACTAAAAACTTGGACTTGTCTGTCTTAGAAGAGTTGACTATTGAAGCTAATCCAGGCGACTTGGATGCGGATAAGATAGCCGTTTTGAAGAACTCAGCTGTCAATCGTGTTTCGCTAGGCGTGCAGACCTTTGACGACAAGATGCTGAAAAAGATTGGGCGCAGTCATTTGGAGAAGGATATTTATGAAAATATCGACCGTCTGAAACTGGCTGGTTTTGACAATATCTCCATCGATTTGATTTATGCACTGCCTGGTCAGACCATGGAGCAGGTCAAGGAAAATGTGGCTAAGGCCATTGGGCTGGATATTCCCCATATGAGTTTGTATAGCTTGATTTTAGAAAACCATACGGTTTTTATGAACCGTATGAGACGAGGGAAATTGCCTCTGCCTAAGGAGGAACTGGAAGCGGAGATGTTTGAGTACATCATTGCAGAGCTGGAGCGAGCTGGTTTCGAGCATTATGAGATTTCCAATTTCTCAAAGCCTGGTTTTGAAAGTCGCCACAATCTCATGTACTGGGACAATGCTGAATACTATGGCATCGGTGCTGGGGCATCTGGTTATGTCAATGGAGTTCGCTATAAGAATCATGGTCCCATTCGTCATTATCTTAATGCGGTTGAAAAAGGCAATGCGCGCATCACAGAAGAGCACCTGAGTCAAAAGGAGCAAATGGAAGAAGAAATGTTCCTAGGTCTCCGCAAGAAATCAGGGGTTTCCATGGCGCGATTTGAGGAAAAATTTGGTCGGTCTTTTGATGGACTTTATGGAGAAATTGTCAGAGACTTGGTTCAACAAGGTCTCATGCAAATAGAGGGTGACCGCGTGCGCATGACAAAAAGAGGTCTCTTTTTGGGAGACACCGTAGCAGAACGATTTATTTTGGAGTAGGAAGATGGGCTTAACTTATCAAATGAAAATGAAAATTCCTTTTGATATGGCTGATATGAATGGTCATATTAAACTTCCAGATGTGATTTTGTTATCCCTGCAAGTTTCAGGGATGCAGTCGATTGAGTTGGGAGTTAGTGATAAGGCCATTTTGGAAGACTATAATCTGGTCTGGATTATCACAGACTATGATATTGAGGTGGTTCGTTTGCCTCGCTTTGCGGAAGAAATTACCATCGAAACGGAAGCTTTGAGCTACAATCGACTCTTTTGCTATCGCCGTTTCACTATCTATGATGAAGCAGGTCAAGAAATCATTCGCATGTTGGCGACCTTTGTTCTCATGGATCGAGATAGTCGAAAAGTCCATGCTGTCGAACCTGATATTGTGGCTCCTTACCAGTCTGATTTTGATAAAAGATCATCCGTGGACCAAAGTATGAGTCCTTGAACGAGCCAATTAGCAAGGATTACCATGTTTCGTTTTTACGATTTGGATATGAATGGTCATGTCAATAACAGTAAATATCTGGACTGGATTTTTGAGGTCATGGGAGCGGACTTTTTGACCCAATATATTCCCAAGAAAATCAACCTCAAGTATGTCAAGGAAGTTCGACCAGGTGGGGTGATTACATCGGCTGTTGAACGGACTGGACTGGAAAGCAAGCATGAGATTACAAGCGACGGGGCTACCAATGCCCAAGCAATCATCACTTGGCAAGAAATAAAAAAGGATTAGGGAGAAAGTATGAAATACAAAGGCTATTTAATTGATTTAGACGGAACCATTTATAAGGGGAAGGATCGAATTCCAGCAGGAGAGACTTTTGTCCATGAATTGCAAAAGCGGGATATCCCTTATCTTTTTGTAACAAACAATACAACCCGCACTCCAGAGAGTGTTCAAGAGATGTTGGCTCAGAATTTTAATATCGATACGCCCCGATCGACTGTCTACACAGCGACTTTGGCAACGATCGACTATATGAACGACTTGGGGCTTGAAAGACCGTCTATGTCATCGGAGAAGCAGGGCTCAAGGAAGCCATCAAGGCAGCTGGTTATGTGGAAGACAAGGATAATCCTGCCTATGTGGTAGTAGGTCTGGACTGGCAAGTTGACTATGAAAATTTGCGACAGCAACTCTAGCTATCCAAAAGGGAGCTCACTTTATCGGAACCAATCCTGACCTCAACATCCCTACAGAACGTGGGCTTTTGCCGGGGGCTGGTTCACTGATTACCCTTCTTGAAGTGGCAACACGAGTAAAGCCTGTTTATATCGGAAAACCAAATGCCATCATTATGGACAAGGCAGTTGAGCACTTAGGCTTGGAACGTGAAGAGTTGATTATGGTTGGGGACAACTATTTAACAGATATTCGAGCAGGGATTGACAATGGCATTCCAACGCTCTTGGTGACGACAGGTTTTACTAAGGCAGAAGAAGTAGCAGACCTGCCAATCGCACCGACTCATGTGGTTTCTAGCCTTGCGGAGTGGGATTTTGATGAAAACTAAACTGACCTTTTGGGCCTCTATGCTCTTTCTCCTCTCCCTCTCAATCCTTCTGACTATTTATCTGGCTTGGATTGTTTATCCATTGGAAATTCAGTGTCTGAACTTGACGGATCGAGTCTATCTAAAACCAGAAACCATTCAGTACAACTTTCATATCTTGATGAATTACCTGACCAATCCTTTTAGTCAAGTCTTGCAGATGCCTGATTTTCGTTCGTCAGCAGCTGGTCTGCACCACTTTGCGGTGGTCAAAAATCTCTTTCACTTGGTGCAGCTAGTAGCTCTAGTGACACTACCAAGCTTCTATGTCTTTGTCAAAGGAATTATGAAAAAGGGCTTTTTGTCTCTCTTTTGTAAAAGTCTCCTAGCTCTAGTAGTCTTGCCTTTGCTGATTGGGCTTGGGGGAGTTTTGATTGGTTTTGATCAATTCTTTACTCTTTTCCATCAAATTCTCTTTGTGGGAGATGATACCTGGCTTTTTGATCCAGCCAAGGATCCTGTTATTCTGATTTTACCAGAGACCTTCTTCCTCCATGCCTTCCTCCTCTTTTTCGCCCTCTATGAGAGCTTCTTTGGCTATCTTTATCTGAAAAGTCGTGGGAAGTGAGATTTTAGATGTAGATTCATCATAAAAAACAGCCGATATAGTCACAGTTGGTTCCTAACTGCAGCTATATCGGCTGTTTTTCTAACTTCTTCCCTGTTTATCGGATCTGCCTCTACCTGCCAGTAGCAACTCAGCCCAGAGTTTATGGCCAATCAATTCCAGTTTTATTGAGCATTTTGACTTGTTGATAGAAGATGTCTCTAAATTGAGAAATAGTTTGGTCCAGGAAAAGACCATTCAGACTGTCCAGATAGGCTAAAATCTGACTTGCCAGTTTTATTCCCTCCTTCTTATCTTGTCTGAGCAAATTATAACATTCTTGCATTTTAATGATAAAAAATGCTTCTTGCAATACTACTTTTAGGGGATGTAATTCCTTAATTCTATATACATCAATTTTGTCCACTAAATTTTGGGCAAGTTGGTAATGCCCATTTCGAGAATAGGTTCGGATGATGTCTGAGAGTGTCAATATAAGCTCTCGTTTTTGTTTGAAATCAACAAATGTTTCTTCTAGCAAAGCAAGAGCTGTTTTTGCAATTTGTTGAAGTGTTTCTGTAGGAAAGTCAAAATATTCAACTAAAAGTGCAAATAAGGTGTAATCCTTTGGAAGCCAGTAGTTTAGATGAAATAAGGCAGTCTTAGCCCGATTGAGGATAGTCCAATCTTCTTTCAACAAATTCTCCTTATTTCTAAACATGCCTAAAGATTGGATATAGGCATGATCAGTGAAATAGGTATCAGATTCTAATATTTGAATCAATTCTAGAATCTTAGTTTGTGTTGTGAACCCAGTTTTTATAGCTTCGGGAAGTGAAGGATCCTGATACTGATAACGCGTAAGCAACATTATAACATCATGGTTATCATGGATTTTGAGATTTTCTAGGATTTTGAAGTAGGTGTCAACCTTGATGGTTGTGATGCCTTTTTCAAATTTACTGAGGTTGTTGGGACTAATAGCAGTACCAGCGGCTTCTTTTAGAGTAAAGCCTCTCTCCTCTCGGATTTGTTTGATAACTGAACCAAAGTTTATTTCCATTTTACTAATCTCCTTGTGATTTTACTTTATTATACACTATTTCAACTAGATAAGAAAAAAACAACAAAAAGATACGATATTGAGAAGTTTTGTAAGGGGTTTCGGCGAAAAACTATTTTTTTCGTCGTTTTTCTTCACGAGTGGGAAAAATCTGCTATACTCTAGGGGAATAAGATTTAAAGGAGTTTGTCTATGAAATTCAAACCAGTTTTGTTTGCTAGTTTAGCAGTAGCAGCGCTAGGAGCTGCGACAGTTCTTGATACAGAAGGAAACCTGCCTTTCTCATCACAGGTTGTTCATGCAGATTCGAGTGATATCGTGGGGATTAAAAAACATGATGTGAAAATTACACTAAAACAGCATCCTACATTAGAGAAATTAGATATCACGGCTACGATTGATAGTTTACCTAGAGGAGTATACAGTAATTCTATTAGTAGTGTTTTTGGTTTTTTAAAAATGTTAACACTGGTGAACTTCATCAATATATTCTACCAAATATGTCGTTCACTTCTTATGAATTGTCAGTTTCAAGAGAGTTTTATTGGAATAATGATAATTTGATATCTTTAGCAGATGGAGATTATTGGATTGTGTATTCTGATACATTAGAGGATACAGAAGGTGCTCCTCGCTATGAACACCGTTACTACGGACAGTCTGAAATTGTGACAATTAAAGATCATAAAATTATCAGCATCGGTGGACGAAGACAAGCTACAGCCCAGTCTCAAAGCTCTCAAGCTCAAACACATTCTACTACTAGCAGCACAGCTTCTGGAAAAAATGGCTGGTCAGGCAGCTCTTACTACCAAAATGGCAACAAGGTCTACAGCAAGTGGATCTATGATTACCAATATAAGTCTTACTTCTATATCGATGCTGCGGGTAACTATGTTCAAAATGCTTGGGTGGGCAATTACTACCTCAAATCTGGCGGTTACATGGCACAAAATGAGTGGGTATATGATAAAAACTATGGAGCCTATTACTATTTGACTGGTGAAGGTAGCTATGCTCGTAGTTCTTGGGTCGGTAACTATTACCTCAAAGCAAATGGTAAAATGGCCAAGAGCGAATGGATTTATGACAGAAATTATAGAGCATACTATTACCTAACAGGTGAAGGTAGTTATGCACGTAATGCTTGGATTGGTGATTATTACCTTAAATCTAATGGTAAGATGGCCGTTAGTGAACGAACTCCAGATGGCTATCGAGTAGATGGTTCAGGTAAATGGATTCGTTAGTAGGAGATGATGGTAATTTATGATGAAAATGAAAACAGTATTAGTATCGGCCTTGTTTATTTTTGCCGTAGGCACTGCAGCTCTCGTTAACGTTCAGGAAGTAATGGCTGCCACTCCTAAACTTGCTAAATCAGACTACGATCCTGCTAAAGTTAAGAATTTAAAAGTACAGATGAATTTGAGTCAAGATACAAGTTCGGGAAAATTAAAGATTACAGCTAGTATTGATACCTTCCCGGAAGGAATGAATGAGGTTTCTATTCCCTTCTTCTTATTTAATGTTAAAACTCAAGTGACTGAAAAGTTCCCTGGATTAGCTGATGCTATTTTTACACCTAGTCAACCAAGCGTGACAAGGGAATATGATATGAATCAGGCTAATTTGAATGCTTTTGCGGATGGCGAGTATCGAATTGTTTTGAGAGATTGGAAACAGCCTCCGTATGGTTACTATCGTTATTATGGTCACACTGAGATTGTTACCATCCAAGACCATAAAATGGTTGGAACAGGTACTCATATCGATCAGGCAAAAAATGGCTGGTTCGGTAATTCATACTATAAAAATGGAGTTAAAGCAAGAAACGAATATATTCGCAGTTCTGATAGAAGAGGAGTATATTATGTAGATTCGGATGGTAACTTGGTTGAAAATAAATGGTTTGGGAATTTCTACTTTAAACCTGGTGGTTTAATGGCACAGCAAGAGTGGATTTACGATAAAAATTATGGGGCCTGGTACTATATATTAGCTCAATCAGGATATGTAAAAAACGCTTGGATTGGGAATTACTACCTCAAATCTGATGGTAAAATGGCTCAGAGTGAGTGGATTTATGATAATTACTATAAATCATATTACTATTTAACATCAAATGGAAGCTACGCTCGAAACGCTTGGATTGGAAATTACTATCTCAAATCTAATGGTAAAATGGCCAAGAGTGAGTGGATTTATGACAGAAATTATGGAGCTTATTATTACTTAACTAGTGAAGGTAGCTATGCCCGCAATACTTGGGTAGGCGATTACTATCTTAAAGCTAACGGTAAGATGGCTGTTAATGAACGTACACCAGATGGTTACCGTGTAGATGGCTCAGGTAAATGGATTCGCTAGTAAGATATTGGTTGAAATAAAAACGAGAGAGCCTAATCTGTATGAGAAAAGGAATCCTTTTAGGAAATAATCTTAAAAGGATTTCTCTGTGTTTATAATTGCAAATAAAATGAGAAGTGAGATAGAGAAAATGAAAAAGTCTCCATTGGTTACAATAAAATCTCGATTAGATTTTATTTATTTAGCTTATGCTATTAGTTTGGGATTGATTATTTTGTTTAGCTTTATGGGGGTAATGGTTGATGAAGTAAATAATTCTTTAAATATTTATGGTTGGATTAGGGGGATTTTAAACGCAAATCTCTTTTTAGCAGTCTCGTTATTAGAACTTGTTTTTGTATTGAAAAGAAAAGAGAAAACCTTGATTTTCCTTAGGATTTTAAATAGTTTATGGTTGTTTAAGTTGCTTCTAGACGTTGTAAGAGGAGTTGTCCAAAGTCGAATGGCTGCTACAAGTTATAATGTTTTTGCTGGGATTGTTCAGTTTACATCTGGATTTTTATCAGGTTGGTCTCCGAACATGGAAAGGGCTAACTCAGCCGACATGTTGAATGGATATTATCTAGTTTTGTATTCAACATTTTTTAGCTTAATTCTTCTTTTAGTCTATTGTTACTTTAAATATATAAAAAAGGAAACACTAACCTTTGAGTTTCATCTTTCATTTTTATCAGTAGAGGATATTAAGAAATCCTATGCTAAAAACAAACTCTTAACAGTTGCTTCCATCAGCATATCCTTATCGCAATTCTTGTATTTTTATAGCTTACCTGGTACAATTAATAAAACAGTATCCCCCTTTACCTACCATGCTATTTTGGCTCTCATTATTCTTGTTTTAGCCATTTTAGTTGTATCCTCTATTGCAAGGGGAGAAGAAAAAAGATTGGATACCTATATCATTAGCTTGTTAGTAAGCTTTGTTGTCTATAATCCAATATATATTTTTCAACATGGTCGTCCCGGTTTAGGTTATATTGTCTACATTTTTGGATGGGTTTTATTTAGCTATTATTTGGTGGATAAAAAATGGATACAAGCAGAAAGGAATCATTGAGAAGATTTGAAAAAGATGAAAAAGTATTTACGATATAGTATCGTTTTCCTAGTTGCCCTGCTTTTTTTAGGCGCTTGTGGAAAGAAGGAAGAATCCTCTTCAGAGGTAATGGATCAGATTGATATTGCGAATTCTCTTGAAAAAGACAATTTTGATGAGTGGTATCGTTCTTTTGGGACGATTGAGCATTTGTCTGGTGAGATGCCCTTATTTGGAACCATCGATCTTGGCTATAATGGTCAGGCCATTATTGTGAGAGATGGGAAAGAGATGTTGCATGGCCGTGATCGTGGTGGAATGATGAAAGGTCAATTTACGATTAAAAGGTATGCAGGGGACACGAAGGTCACGACCATTGATTACGAGCTGGACAAGACTTATGTCGTCGGAAAGTCATACTCTAAAACAACAGTCCTACCAGAAGTTGAGGTATCGCTTTCTATATCTCAGGAAGAGATTGACCGCATTGAAACCGACTATAAAGATCAGTCTTATACTTTTTATGGCTACAAGGATTCTAACGGCTATCTGATTTTGACAGATGGAAAAGAAGACAAACCAACAGTTTATCTTTACAAGTTGGAGCAACCTATGGAATTGAAAGTCACTGCTGAAAAGGCTGCGGTACGGAAGGAACCACTTTATGATGCAGAAGTAATTACTGAACTCAGCAAGGATCAGAGAATAACTGCTTCCAATTCAGTCGCTGGGGAGAGAAAAGATCGAGGCCATATTTGGTACCAAATTAATGTAGACGGTAAAACTGGTTTTATTCTGCAAGCTGATATTATCGACCCCAAAACAAATCATTACCCTATCAACAAGATAGCTACGAGACGTCCATTTAAGGTACCGGAAATTTTGAATGGAAATCTACATCTAATAGCAGATACCTGGGTTAATGCTGCAGGTGAAGAAATCACTATCAAACCAGATGGCAGTATGAGTAACGGAGATCGCTTGCAGATAGGATCTGAGACAATAGATATACCTGTACTAATTGTTGGAAGAACAGAAGAAAGTGTCCTTGTTTATCCAGCTAATTCACCTAGTGATCCTCATGGTGGCCGGTCAGATAGCAGTAAGGATCGGATAGCCTTCTCAAACAAGCCAATTATTCCATCAGATAAGTTTTTCTACAGAAAATCAGATGGCGTAACAACTTTTGATAATACAAGCTCTCAGAATGGTACTGATCAGGAGACAGCTCAGAGTTCGAGTCGTGAACCTGTAGTTGGTAATCCTTCTGTTCGAAATCCTCAAAAGGATGAAATATCACTAGTAGCAGGTAGTTGGTCGACAACTGGTTCAAAACCTAAAAACTTGATTATTCATGATTCTGGCTTAGTCAATAAATATGAGCGAATCTTTTTGTCCAAGAATCAGGAAGGAGCCGTTGGAAAGCGATTTGAGATTGGAATTCGGGCAACAACGCCTGTACTCTTTATACCAGCAGGAACGCCTCATGGTGCGTCAGATTCATCCAAAGACCGTCTATTCTTTGAGGAATTTGGAAAATCAGATAGAGCTGAAGATTATTACTACCGAGATTAGAAGATTTGTTCAAAAGCAAAAGAATGTCGCAAGATTGTGGCGTTCTTTTTTGTGGCTCTTTGTCAACTGTAGTGGGTTGAAGAAAAGCTAAGATCGAGAAAGGACACATTTCGTCCTTTCTTTTTTGATATTGAGAGCGATAAAAATCCGTTTTTTTGAAGTTTTCAAAGTTCCGAAAACCAAAGGCATTTCGCTTGATAAGTTTGATGAGATTATTGGTCGCTTCCAATTTGGCGTT
>CAKMPG010000087.1:0-5810 GCA_927911355.1 Streptococcus mitis
AATGATAGAAATAAAACCCTGAAAATAAAACTTTCAGGGTTGGTTGGGGGACTTGAGAAATTAGTTGATTTTCTCGACATAGAGTTGTTTTGCAATGTCCATATTCACTTGTAAATCCTCGTCTTTTACTAAGGATAGTAAAGGTGTTACTGAAGCCATCAAACTGCTTGACTTGGAGCGGATCACCGATGCGAAGTGAGTGCTTATCCAGATAATGGAGAATGTCAAAACTATCGTGCACCCGAGTCAGGCGGTAGGCGCCAGCTTCCTTGATATCAGCTAGTGGGAGGTTATTGATTTCAACTAGGAGTTCTCCCTTGGCAGGAATGGTTCCTCCGTGGGGGCAGGTTTTAGGGAAACCTAGCAATTTATCCAGTCTTTCCACGAACAGGTCAGATACAGTGTGTTCCAAGACCTCAGCTTCCTCGTGAATCTGGTCACTTGTATAGTCTAAATGATGAACTAGAAAAACTTCAATCAAGCGGTGTTTACGATAGAGCTCAGTAGACCAGTTTGAGGCCGAGGTCAGTCAGTAGATAGCCACATTCCTTGTCCTTAAGGATGAGGTTTTCGCTCTTCATCCGTTTAACATTTCAGTTACGGCAGGGGGAGAGACTTGCATGCGAGCCGCAATTTCCTTGTTGGTGATTTTATGCAAATCTATGCCAATTTCATAAATACATTTTAGATAGTCTTCTTTATTCGGGGTCATTCGCTTCCTCTTGTCTAATATCTATATCTAGTATATCAAAAAAAAGCTAGATTTCTCTAGCTGTGACTTTTTAATGTTATACTTATTGCAAGAGAAAAAACGAGGAGATGGATATGACGAAAATAGCTCTTCTTTCAGATATTCATGGAAATACCACCGCCTTGGAGGCTGTTTTGGCAGATGCTCGGCAGCTAGGAGTGGATGAATACTGGCTTTTGGGAGACGTTCTCATGCCAGGGACAGGGCGTAGAAGGATTTTGGACTTGTTGGCTGATCTACCGATTACGGCTAGAGTTTTGGGAAACTGGGAAGACAGTTTGTGGCATGGTGTCCGCAAGGAATTGGATAGTACTCGTCCCAGTCAACGCTATCTCTTGCGCCAGTGCCAGTATGTTTTAGAGGAAATATCCCTAGAAGAAATCGAATTGCTCCACAATCAACCGCTCCAGATTCATCGTCAGTTTGGTGATTTGACGGTAGGAATTAGCCACCATCTTCCTGATAAGAACTGGGGGAGAGAGTTGATTCATACTGGAGCGCAAGAAGACTTTGACCGTTTGGTGACCAATCCCCCTTGTGATATTGCTGTATATGGTCATATTCACCAGCAGTTGCTTCGTTACGGGACTGGTGGGCAATTAATTGTCAATCCGGGTTCGATTGGTCAGCCTTTCTTTCTAGATGCCCAGTTACGGAAGGACTTGCGAGCCCAGTATATGATTTTAGAGTTTGATGACAAGGGCTTGGTAGATATGGACTTCGACGGGTGGACTACGATGTAGCAGCTGAATTGCAGCTAGCTAAAGACCTGAAACTTCCCTATTTTGAGGTTTATTATGAAAGTCTGGTCAATGGTATCCACCATACCCACAATCAGGAATTTCTGAGTGAATTGGCCCAGAAAGAGGGTTATGATAGGGAATTAGATGCTTGGTTGAAAAGTGGTAATGATTGACATTACAACTGAAAAGGGTATAATAAAAGAAACAGAAGAGTAGAGGCAGGGATGCCTCGTAAAAAGGAGAAGAGGATGCAAATTCCAAGTAGATTTACCATTGCGACTCATATGCTGATAATCATTGCCCTCAAGGGGAAAGAAAGCAAGGTGACCAGTGATTTTCTGGCTGCTAGTGTCGGGGTCAATCCTGTCATTATCAGAAAGACCTTGTCCCAGTTGAAGAAGGCAGAGCTGATTTCAGTCGCGCGCGGAACGGGCGGAACAGAGATTGTTAAGGATCTCAAAGACATTAGTCTATTAGATGTTTATCAGGCGGTTGAGTGTCTTGGTAAGACTGGTCAACTCTTCAGTTTCCATGACAATCCAAATCCAAATTGCCCAGTTGGAGCTCATATTCATGATGTTTTGGATCAAAAATTGGAGAGAATCCAGCTGGCTATGGAGGCTGAACTTGGTCAGACTAGTTTAGAGCAAGTTGTGGCCGATGCAGAAACTCAAATGAAGGAGTGAGAGGGATAGATGCCCTCTTTTTCTCTATGTAAAATTGTGATAAAATAGAATCATTAAAGGAGGAAGAAATGTATCTCGTTATAGGAATTGTATTAGCCTTTATAGTGTCATTTTGGAAGGATAATAGAAGTTTGTGGAATCCAGTATTATTCTTATTATCCCTCATTTCCAGTTATTTTTATCTAGGCTACCTTTTTTATCAAAATGGGTATGAGAAGATTCATTTCGCTTTTTTTATATTTCCCTTTATTTTACTTCCTTTTTTGCTTTTTCTAAGTGGCATCTTTCTAATCTATAATGGGGTCATTTTGTTGAAGCGAGAGGGACGTTCAAAGGCTAATTATCTCTCCATGCTCCTTGGAATAGTCATTTTGCTATTTTTTGCTTTGATGTCATTTCGATTGGGAGGACGACATGAATTATTTTACACCAATCACTTTCTAAATATTTTTATTTGCATTTATTGCTTATTCTTACTTTATTTTTGGTTTTGCTTTTGTGGCTTTTATTCTGTACTCTATCTTGTATCTCTTTATTCCTAAGAAGAAGCATTATGATTTTATTATCATTCATGGTGCAGGTTTGTTAGACGGAGAAAAGGTAACACCTTTGCTGAAGAGGAGAATTGATAAGGCAGTGGAAGCTTATCACAAGTCTAAGAATCCTCATATCAAAATCATTGCCAGTGGTGGTCAAGGAGGAGATGAGAAGATTTCTGAAGCGCAGGCCATTACAAACTATCTTCTTAAAGAGACAGATGTTCCCCAAGATGCGATTATTCTGGAAGATCAATCAAGGACTACCTACGAGAACCTTCTCTTTTCTAAGGAACTTGGTGAGAAACTGGTAGCCAAACCTCAATTTCTCTTTGTAACAAATGATTATCATGTCTTTAGAACTAGTACTTATGCTCGTAAGTTAAAAATGAAGGGAGATGGCCTCGGATGTAGGACGGCAGGCTACTATATACCATCTGCTTTTATTCGGGAGTACGTAGCGCTCTGTGTCAAGATGAAATGGCTCTTCCTTGCCTTGTATGTCCTGCTATTAGCTATCATTTTACTATCCTATAAAGGGGTTATTTGGTAGTTAGATTTTATTAAAAAAGACTTAGAATGCACATGAAAGTCTGTGTTCTAGGTCTTTTGTTTTATATACATTTGATTTTTGAAAGCTACTATCTATTTTTCCATGCTTGGTAACGGGTATCAATCAATAACTGGGTGAGGCGTCCCATGGTTTCCCTTTCTTCTTGGGTGAGGGATTGCGCTTGGACAAAGAGATGATGAATGTGTTCAAGCGCCTTTAAGGAAGACAGGTCATTGATGGAGCTAATCCCAGCATCTAGAATGGTGCCAAAGAAAAGGTCAAAGTAGAGCTGGAGTTCTTCGTCAGGGACTGTCGCTACCCATTCTTTGAAGGTTGTGTCGACTTGTTGGCTATCACTGTTGGTCTTATCCAGTTGAACGAAGTGCTTGTCCTCAATCTGCCAACTAAAGGTATCGTGTTGGGCGATACCACCTAAGGCAGTACTGTGCACGATGATTTGCTGGTTAGGGATTTCCATCATCATACCGATAATGGAGCCTTGAGGGATGAAGACCTTGGTTCTATCCATTATCCCTTGATAGCCCTCAGTTTGTGTCAGTTCTTTGTGGAGACCAGGCGCATCAAAAGTATAAACTGCTGTGATTTGATCTTGCAAGCTTTGCTCAATTTGGCTAGCAGCATAGATGGCTAAATTTCCTCCCTTGGAATGCCCAGCCAGAATGACCTTTTGCTTAGGATGGTGGGCAAAAAAGTTCTTTAAATAGCGAAGGGCGTGCTTTTGAGCAGGAATTTCCTTCATATAGGTCAGGTGGAAATCTTCCTTCCAGCCAATGATACTGTCATCAGTCCCACGAAAGACAATCAGATAGGTATCGAGAGTGAGGCGGTAGGTCATAGCCGCAAATTGCTTTTGCAGTTCAGGGTCAATGTCATTGATAAAATGGGAGAGTTTGCAATTTTTGAAGCGTTTGTGTCGAGCTAATTCATCCAATAATTGGAGCCGATTTTTACTGGTCAACATGTTAGGTTCCCTTGGAACCTGAGGTGCCAGGTCTAAAAGTCGCTGAGGAGTTGTGGAGACCAGATTATCAAAGGAGAGGTAGGTTGTTTCTGTTAAGGCTAGAATGTCTAACTCATTCAAAGGAAGGTCGTAAAAGGAATCGTATGCGACATCTTTCAGATAATCAAAAATATTGGCCATAAGAGCTCCTTTCTTTTTATTTATCTTATCAAATTTCCCTCAAATTATCTAGTAGGATTGTTTCACTTTGTTGGCTAAAAACAAGCTATTTCAAATTCAGTTTCAGACCTTCTAGCATGGAAAAATCTGTTATAATAATAGAAAAGGAGGAGCGCATGCACAAGATTTTATTAGTAGAAGATGATCAGGTTATTCGTCAACAAGTCGGGAAAATGCTCTCTGAATGGGGATTTGAAGTGGTCCTGGTAGAAGACTTTATGGAAGTTTTGAGTCTATTTGTTCAGTCGGAACCTCATCTGGTCCTCATGGATATTGGTTTGCCCTTGTTTAATGGCTATCACTGGTGTCAGGAAATTCGCAAGATTTCCAAGGTCCCCATCATGTTTCTGTCTTCGAGAGACCAGGCTATGGATATTGTCATGGCAATCAATATGGGGGCGGATGACTTTGTGACCAAGCCTTTTGACCAGCAGGTTCTTTTAGCCAAAGTTCAGGGCTTGTTGCGACGTTCATATGAGTTTGGGCGTGACGAGAGTTTACTGGAATATGCTGGTGTTATCCTCAATACCAAATCAATGGATTTACATTATCAAGGGCAAGTCTTGAATTTGACCAAGAACGAATTCCAGATTTTACGAGTTTTGTTTGAGCATGCGGGCAATATTGTAGCGCGTGACGATCTCATGCGGGAACTTTGGAACAGTGACTTTTTCATTGATGACAATACCCTATCTGTTAATGTGGCTCGATTGCGTAAAAAGTTGGAAGAGCAGGGCTTGGTAGGATTTATCGAAACCAAGAAAGGGATAGGGTACGGATTAAAGCATGCTTGATTGGAAACAATTTTTTCTAGCCTATCTGCGTTCCCGTAGTCGTCTGTTTGTCTATCTGATTTCTTTGACGTTTCTGCTCTTACTCTTTCAGTTTTTTATTTGCCAGTTTGGGAATTTACTTTCTCTACTTTTTCCTGCTATGTTGCTTTGTAACCATCTTATTTTTCACTTGGGATATATTGGCGGAGATGCAGGTCTATCGTCAGGAACTTCTCTATGGTGATAGGGAAGCCAAGTCTCCTTTGGAAAGAGTTTTGGCTGAGAAATTAGAAGCGCGTGAGATGGAACTCCATCAGCAGAGGTCAGATTCAGAAAGAAAACTGACGGATTTGCTGGATTACTATACCTTGTGGGTCCATCAGATTAAGACCCCCATTGCAGCCAGTCAACTCTTAGTTGCAGAAGTAGCTGACCGCCAACTGAAGTCAGCAATTAGAACAGGAAATTTTCAAGATTGACTCCTATACCAATCTAGTTTTACAATACCTGCGTTTAGAAAGTTTTCATGATGATTTGGTCTTAAAGCAGGTTCAATTGAGGATTTGG
>CAKMPG010000088.1:0-2667 GCA_927911355.1 Streptococcus mitis
CTCAATCAAGCCACTTCATTTGCGGTTTTAGGATGTAGTTTCGGAGCCTTCACGACCCCATTCGTTCTAGGTGCAATTGGCTTGCTAACACAGAATGGGATGTTGGTCTTTAGTATCTTAGGAGGGTGGTTGATTGTAACCTCTATCTTTGTCATGTACCTACTTCAAAGAGAGCTTAGGATTGGTTTCCTAAGTTTTTCTTTCGGTATTTTTGTACCCAGACAATATTTATTTTAGACTCTTGTT
This sequence comes from Streptococcus mitis, assembly GCA_927911355.1. Taxonomy (GTDB): domain Bacteria; phylum Bacillota; class Bacilli; order Lactobacillales; family Streptococcaceae; genus Streptococcus; species Streptococcus mitis_DD. Next base: position 247 of record CAKMPG010000088.1, read on the forward strand.
TACAGATTATTTTCTTGATAAAATAGAAGTTATGACAAGATATAAAGCAACTATTTCCTATGATGGTTACGCCTTTGCTGGTTTTCAGCGCCAGCCTCATGCGCGTAGTGTTCAGGAAGAAATTGAAAAAACCTTGACCAAGTTAAATAAAGGGCAATCCATTACTGTTCACGGTGCTGGTAGAACAGATAGTGGGGTTCATGCCCTGGGACAGGTTATTCATTTTGACCTGCCTTATCAAATGGATGAGGAGAAGCTCCGTTTTGCTCTAGACACTCAGTCCCCTGAAGATATTGATGTGATTTCGATTGAGCTTGTGGCGGATGATTTTCATTGCCGTTATGCAAAACATAGCAAGACCTATGAGTTTATCGTGGATAGGGGACGTCCCAAAAATCCTATGCGCCGTCACTATGCCACTCACTTTCCCTACCAACTCGATGTGGAACGCATGCAGATTGCAATCAAAAAGCTAGAGGGAACCCACGATTTCACAGGCTTTACAGCCTCTGGAACCAGTGTGGAGGATAAGGTTCGCACCATCACAGAAGCTAGTCTCAAGGTGGATGAGACAGGTCAGTTTTTGACCTTTACCTTTTCAGGAAATGGTTTCTTGTATAAGCAGATTCGCAATATGGTGGGGACACTACTCAAAATCGGCAATAACCGCATGCCAGTAGAGCAGATTGACCTCATCTTGGAGAAAAAGGACAGGCAGCTTGCAGGTCCCACTGCAGCACCAAATGGTTTATATTTAAAGGAGATTCGTTATGAAGAATAATCGTATTTTAGCACTTTCTGGAAATGATATTTTTAGTGGTGGTGGCCTGTCAGCTGATTTGGCTACCTATACCTTGAACGGCTTGCATGGTTTTGTAGCAGTGACTTGTTTGACAGCCTTGACAGAAAAAGGATTTGAAGTCTTTCCAACTGACGATACAATTTTTCAACATGAATTAGATAGCTTGCGTGATGTGGAGTTTGGGGGAATTAAGATTGGTCTTCTTCCTACTGTCAGTGTGGCTGAGAAGGCCTTGGACTTTATCAAACAACGCCCAGGAGTGCCTGTGGTTCTGGATCCTGTCTTGGTCTGCAAGGAAACGCACGACGTAGCAGTTAGTGAACTCTGCCAAGAGTTGATTCGCTTTTTCCCTTATGTCAGTGTAATTACGCCTAATCTTCCTGAAGCAGAATTATTGGCTGGTCAGGAAATTAAAACCTTGGAAGACATGAAAACTGCAGCTCGGAAATTGCATGACTTAGGAGCGCCAGCAGTCATTATCAAGGGAGGCAATCGCCTTAGTCAGGACAAGGCTGTAGATGTCTTTTATGATGGACAAAACTTTACAGTCCTAGAAAATCCTGTCATCCAAGGGCAAAATGCTGGTGCAGGTTGTACCTTTGCCTCAAGCATTGCAAGTCACTTGGTTAAAGGTGATGAACTTTTATCAGCAGTAGAAGGCTCGAAGGCTTTCGTTTACCGTGCCATTGCACAAGCAGATCAGTATGGAGTAAGACAATATGAAGCAAACCAAAACAACTAAAATCGCCCTTGTATCCCTATTAACCGCCCTCTCTGTGGTTCTAGGTTATTTCTTAAAAATTCCAACACCGACAGGCATTCTAACTCTTTTAGATGCGGGTGTCTTCTTTACGGCCTTCTACTTTGGTAGTCGTGAAGGGGCTGTAGTAGGAGGACTAGCAGGTTTCTTGATTGACCTCTTATCAGGCTATCCTCAGTGGATGTTCTTTAGCTTGGTCAATCATGGTTTGCAGGGATTTTTCGCAGGATTTAAAGGAAAAACTAAGTGGTTAGGCCTTATCTTAGCAACGATTGCCATGGTAGGGGGTTACGCCTTGGGTTCTACATTGATGAATGGCTGGGCTGCAGCCTACCAGAAATTCTACCAAATTTCATGCAAAATATGGTAGGGATGATTGTAGGATTTATTCTTAGTCAAAGTATCAAGAAGATTAAGTAAAGAGGCTGAGTCAAAGTCTTTCAAATAAGAAAAACGCATAGTATCAGGTGTTGAAAACCTTGATAGTATGCGTTTTATTGTGGGAAGATTTTATACGCTTCGAAAATCTCTTCAAACCGCGTCAACGTCGCCTTGCCGTAGATATGGTTACTGACTTCATCAGTCTTATCTACAACCTCAAAACATTGTTTTGAGCAACCTGCGGCTAGTTTCCTAGTTTGCACTTTGATTTTTTATTGAGTATTAGATAAATATTAATCAAAATAAAGCAAGTCTTTGCTGGTGCTTGTAAAGAGGTCGAAACCATCTTTGGTAACAACACCGCAGTCTTCAATACGGACACCAACTTTACCAGGGATATAGATACCTGGTTCAACAGAGAAGCACATGCCTTCTTCGATGACCATGTCGTTTCCTTCCATGATAGATGGGAATTCGT
>CAKMPG010000089.1:0-6956 GCA_927911355.1 Streptococcus mitis
GAAGATTTACATCACTGAAAATGGACTTGGTTATAAAGATGAGTTCGTCGATAACACTGTTTACGATGATGGTCGTATTGATTATGTCAAACAACACTTAGAGGTCTTATCTGATGCGATTGCTGATGGTGCAAACGTCAAAGGATACTTCATCTGTCATTGATGGATGTCTTCTCTTGGTCAAACGGTTATGAAAAACGCTACGGTCTCTTTTATGTAGACTTTTGAAACACAAGAACGTTATCCTAAGAAATCAGCTCACTGGTACAAGAAAGTAGCAGAAACTCAAGTGATTGAGTAGTAGAATTACTAATTAGATATAGAATTTTAGTGAGGCAAAAAGATGTTCAAAGATTTTTATCCAATCTATTTATGAAAAAGTTTATATTATAAATTTCGAAAAATGTTCTCAAATACCTTGTTTGACTAATGAGGAGCTGAAAAATCTTGGGAAATGGTATGTCTCTACCGGTAAAGAATGGATTTGCCATTCAGACTATGAGCTGGAAGAATTTAAAAATATCTTTTTAAATTTTATCAGTCCTGAAGAACGGGATAATATCTCCTTTGATTCAGATTTTATGCCGTTTCAACAATCATAAAGAATCTAGGAAACTCTTTGTAAAAATCTTCATCAAAAAATGCGTCATATCAAGATTTTTATTTTTCTTGATATGACGCATTTTATATTTTATCAATCCTCAGTCTTATGGTTTAGAAAGAATAATTTTTGTTTGTTTTGAAAGTTGTTCAAACGTTTCTTTGCTCAGTTTAGAATCTGAAACGATGATATCAATATCAGAGATATTGTAGAAGGTATAGAAATCAAATTTATTGAACTTACTATGGTCAGCTAGTAAGTATTTTTTATTGGAATTATTGAGGGCGATGCGTTGAGATTCACCTTCCTCTTCACTAAAGGTCGCAATCGCATTGTCCTGAATACCATTACAGCTAACGAAAGCTTTAGAAAATTGAAGATTGGCTAAGTTTTGCAAGGTTAGTGTTCCCACAAAGGCTCCAGTGATAGAGCGATAGTTTCCACCGATTAAAATCAAATCTGTTAGTTTTCGTTCGTTTAAGATGAGAAAGACTGGTAAACTGTTTGTTACAACACGAATATTATCAATTGGAAGTTCACGGGCAAAAGATTCTAAGGTCGTACCAGGGCCGATAAAAATAGTTTCACCCTCATCAATTAAATGGCCTGCAAAACGGCTAATTTCTTGTTTTTCTGCGATTTGTAAGCTTTGTTTTTCAATATTGGAACGTTCATTATTTAAAATAGAACCTGTGCGAATTTTTTCAGCTCCCCCGTGCACCCGAACAAGTAGATCCTTGTCAGCTAACTCTTGCAAGTAGCGTCTAGCAGTCATATCTGATACATCTAAGCGAGTCATAATTTCTTTTACAGTAATAGTTCCCTTTGTATTTACCGTTTCTAGAATATTATCTAGTTTTTCCTGCTTTAACATCGTTATCACCTCTATTTCTATTACTATTTTATCATAAAGTATTCAATCAATCAATTTAAAAACAAAAGAAAACAAAAAACAAAAACATCATGGTTGTTTTAAACAAACTATGATGTTTTTATCACTTATAAAATAGATGACCTTAGTCCAAACCGTAGTTGTAGTCATCGTCTTGCATGGCTTCAACTTCGCCAAGAAGGTAACCATTTCCGACTTGAGAGAAGAAGTCGTGATTAGATGTTCCTGTTGAAATACCGTTCATAACGATTGGGTTGACATCATCAGCTGAATCTGGGAAGAGTGGATCTTGTCCCAGGTTCATGAGTGCCTTGTTGGCATTGTAGCGAAGGAAGGTTTTGACTTCTTCCGTCCAACCAACACCATCATAGAGACTTTCTGTATAACCTTCTTCATTTTCATAAAGAGTGTAGAGAAGGTCGTACATCCATTCTTTGAGTTTTTCTTGCTCTTCTTCAGGCAATTCATTGAAACCGAGTTGGAATTTATATCCGATGTAGGTTCCGTGAACAGACTCATCACGAATAATTAATTTGATGATTTCCGCAACGTTGGCTAGCTTGTTGTTACCGAGATAGTAGAGGGGAGTGAAGAAACCAGAGTAGAAGAGGAAAGTTTCGAGGAAGACACTGGCAACTTTCTTTTCAAGTGGGCTACCGTTTAGGTAGATTTCGTTGACAATCTCAGCCTTCTTTTGTAGGTAAGGATTGGTATTGGTCCATTCGAAAATTTCTTCAATCTCAGCCTTAGTATTCAAGGTAGAAAAGATTGATGAGTAAGATTTAGCGTGGACAGATTCCATAAATTGGATGTTATTGAAAACAGCTTCCTCATGTGGTGTACGGATGTCCGAGCGAAGGGCTTGAACCCCAGTTTCAGATTGCATAGTGTCGAGAAGGGTTAGACCACCAAAGACTTTTCCAACCAAGTCTTTTTCTACATTTGATAGCTTTCTCCAGTCATCCAAGTCATTTGACAAAGGAATACGTGTATCAAGCCAGAATTGCTCCGTCAGTTTTTCCCAAGTTGATTTGTCGATGACATCTTCGATGGCATTCCAGTTAATGGCTTTGTAGTAAGTTTCCATTTTGAAATCTCTTTCTGTGTTTAGTATTGCGAACTCACAATTACTTCTATTTTATCATAATTCTAGAGGAGTATCGCACAAAAAGTCGGAAGCCCGACTTTTTGTTATTTCATAGTATAGATGCTTATTCTAGTTTAGTTTAGCAGGGTGAATGAATCACTAATCTGAGAAAATGTAGTTTCCTCAAGCAAAGATTAAATCACACAGCTTTCACATTGGTTAGCACCGACTTCTCCACCATCATCTGTAAAGGTACGGACGTAGTAGATAGACTTGATACCCTTGTTAAAGGCATAGTTACGAAGGATAGACAAGTCACGTGTCGTTTGTTTGTTTTCTTTCTTCCATTCGTAAAGACCTTTTGGAATGTCACTACGCATGAAGAGGGTGAGTGAAGTCCTTGGTCCACGTGCTCAGTTGCAGCAGCATACACATCAATCACTTTACGCATATCCATGTCGTAAGCAGAAGTGTAGTAAGGAATGGTTTCTGTTGACAAGCCAGCAGCAGGATAGTAGATTTTACCGATTTTCTTTTCTTGACGTTCTTCGATACGTTGCGTAATCGGGTGGATAGAAGCAGAAACGTCGTTGATGTAACTGATAGAACCATTTGGCGCTACAGCAAGGCGGTTTTGGTGGTAAAGACCATCTGCTTGAACCTTGTCGCGAAGTTCAGCCCAGTCAGCAGCACTTGGGATAAAGACATCTTTGAAGAGTTCTTTAACACGGTCTGATTTTGGAACAAACTCGCCAGTCACATATTTGTCAAAGTAGCTTCCGTTAGCATAGTCTGATTTTTCAAAGTTGTGGAAGGTGATACCACGTTCACGCGCGATATTGTTTGATTCTACCAAGGTCCAGTAGTTCATGAGCATGAAGTAGATGCTTGTAAATTCAACAGACTCAGGCGATCCATATTCAATCAATTGTTGGGCAAGGTAGCTGTGAAGTCCCATGGCACCGAGACCAAAGGTGTGGGCTTGGCTATTTCCATGGTCGATAGTAGGAACAGCTACGATGTGCGAACTATCTGTAACGAAAGTAAGGGCACGAACCATAGCACGGATAGAACGACCAAAATCAGGTGAGGTCATCATGTTGACCACGTTGGTTGAACCAAGGTTACATGAAACATCTGTTCCCATTTGAAGGAATTCTTGAGCATCGTTGATCAAGCTTGGTTCTTGAACTTGAAGAATCTCAGAACACAAGTTACTCATGATAATCTTACCATCAACAGGATTTGCACGGTTAGCCGTATCAATGTTGACGACATAAGGGTAACCAGACTCTTGTTGCAATTTAGAGATTTCAGTTTCCAAATCACGCGCTTTGATTTTTGTTTTGCGGATGTTTGGATTTGCGACCAATTCATCGTATTTTCAGTGATGTCGATGTAGTTAAATGGCACACCGTATTCAAGTTCTACAGAGTATGGGCTGAAGAGGTACATTTCTTCATTTTTACGTGCTAATTCGTAGAATTTATCGGGTACTACAACACCAAGTGAAAGGGTCTTTACACGAACTTTTTCATCGGCGTTTTCTTTCTTAGTTGAAAGGAAGGCGATAATATCTGGGTGGAAGACGTTGAGGTAGACAACACCGGCACCTTGACGTTGCCCCAATTGGTTGGAGTAAGAGAAGCTATCTTCGAAAAGCTTCATAACAGGAACGACACCAGAAGCGGCTCCTTCATAGCCTTTGATAGGTGCACCAGCTTCACGAAGGTTGCTGAGGGAAATTCCCACACCACCACCGATACGTGAAAGTTGAAGAGCTGAGTTGATAGAACGTCCGATAGAGTTCATATCATCAGTTACTTGGATTAGGAAGCAAGATACTAACTCCCCACGGCGAGCACGTCCAGCATTCAAGAAGGAAGGAGTAGCAGGTTGGTAGCGTTGGTGGATGATTTCATTGGCAATATCGATGGCAACAGCTTCATTCCCATCAGCGAAATAAAGGGCGTTAAAGAAGACGCGGTCTTCCATGCTTTCAAGATAATATTCACCGTCGTTAGTTTTCAAAGCATATTGATTGTAAAATTTATAAGCTGCCATGAAAGACTTGAATTGGAAGTTTTGGTCTTTGATAAATTGAGACAATTCTTCCAAAAACTCTGGACGGTATTTCTTGATAAAGGCTGTTTCGATGTAGTTGTGTTCAATGAGGTAGTTGATTTTATCTTTGATTGAATCAAAAACCATAGTGTTTGGAACTACATTTTCTTTAAAGAAGGCATCCAAGGCTTCCTTATCTTTATGAAGCATGATTTGTCCATTGACAGGACGGTTGATTTCGTTATTGAGACGGAAGTAAGTCACGTCTTCAAGATGTTTTAATCCCATAAAATTTCCCTTATCTAATTACAAAAGAAAGGCTTCTAAGTTAGCCCTAGAAGCAGTTTCTTCTGGATGATGTACTAAGATTATGCTAATTGTTTCAGTTTTCCTGGTTGGAAACCTGAAAAGACTTCAGTTGGTGTTTGGATCACAGGAGCTGCGCTGAAACCGAGCTCTTTAACTTGATCGATGTACTCAGGTTGCTCATCAAGATTGATTTCACGATAAGCGACATTATTACTGTCCAAGAAACGTTTGGTCATTTTACATTGGACACAGTTGTTTTTAGAATAAACGGTTACCATTGTGTAACTCCTCTTTCAAAATAGATTACTTTCTTAGTATATCAGAAAATAAATTTTTGTCAATGGTTTGAAACTAAATATAGTGGTCTATTTTTCTACTAAAGGTTGCAAAACACAATATGTAGTGTTTGTTTTATGAAATAGTGATAATTATCCTAGAAGTAGTTTTTTGGAAAACTATATCCTGTGTTTTGTTATCTAGAATAGAAGATTTTCAGCAAGTTATCTGAAAGGAAATCGAATAAATCCCATAAAATGCTTGAAAAAAATCCTAGAAGATGGTATAATACCAAATTGTAAGGGTTATCACATATAACTCAAAAAAGAAAGAACAAAAGGAGAGTCAAACTATGGCTTCTAAAGATTTCCACGTAGTGGCAGAAACAGGTATTCACGCACGTCCAGCAACATTGTTGGTACAAACTGCAAGCAAATTTGCTTCAGATATCACTCTTGAGTACAAAGGTAAATCAGTTAACCTTAAATCAATCATGGGTGTTATGAGTCTTGGTGTTGGCCAAGGTGCTGATGTAACTATCTCAGCTGAAGGTGCAGATGCAGATGACGCTATCGCTGCAATCTCAGAAACAATGGAAAAAGAAGGATTGGCATAAGGAAAATGACAGAAATGCTTAAAGGAATCGCGGCATCTGACGGTGTTGCAGTTGCAAAAGCATATCTACTCGTTCAACCGGATTTGTCATTCGAGACTGTTTCAGTCGAAGATACAAACGCAGAAGAGGCTCGTTTGGATGTAGCTCTTGAAGCTTCTCAAAACGAGCTTTCTCTTATCCGTGAGAAAGCTGTAGGTACGCTTGGTGAAGAAGCGGCTCAAGTTTTTGACGCTCATTTGATGGTTCTTTCTGACCCAGAATTGATCGGTCAGATTAAAGAAACAATCCGTGCTAAGAAAGTCAATGCTGAAGCAGGTCTTAAAGAAGTGACTGACATGTTCATCACGATCTTTGAAGGTATGGAAGACAATCCATACATGCAAGAACGTGCAGCGGATATCCGCGACGTGACAAAACGTGTATTGGCAAACCTTCTTGGTAAGAAATTGCCAAACCCAGCTTCTATCAACGAAGAAGTAATCGTGATTGCGCATGACTTGACACCATCTGATACAGCTCAATTGGACAAAAACTTTGTAAAAGCTTTTGTAACAAACATCGGTGGACGTACAAGCCACTCAGCTATCATGGCACGTACACTTGAAATTGCAGCTGTATTGGGAACAAACAACATCACTGAAGTAGTGAAGGACGGTGATATCCTTGCCGTTAACGGAATTACTGGTGAAGTGATTATCAACCCAACAGATGAACAAGCGGCAGAATTTAAAGCAGCTGGTGAAGCTTATGCTAAACAAAAGCTGAATGGGCACTTTTGAAAGATGCTCAAACAGTGACTGCTGACGGTAAACACTTCGAGTTGGCAGCTAACATCGGTACTCCAAAAGACGTTGAAGGTGTTAACAACAACGGTGCAGAAGCTGTTGGACTTTACCGTACAGAATTCTTGTACATGGATTCTCAAGATTTCCCAACAGAAGATGAGCAGTATGAAGCATACAAAGCTGTTCTTGAGAGTCCATGTACAAGAACTCTGTACGGTAAAGTCCAACAGCTTCTGCACCGTTGTTGTTAACACCTTCAACGTCTTTTGGAGTACCGATGTTAGCTGCCAACTCGAAGTGTTTACCGTCAGCAGTCACTGTTTGAG
>CAKMPG010000090.1:0-5478 GCA_927911355.1 Streptococcus mitis
GGGATTTGTGGCGATACTCTTTGCTAGCAGTTTGTCTTTATGCTAATGGGCTTGGTCCTTGTTGTTTGAAGTTTCCAAGGAATTCCAATGACTAGTCAAAAAAAGGATGCCATTTCTCAAGAAGCTAATAAGACGAATCCAAAAATTCCAAAGATCAGGAAGAGGAAAAAAACTGCTAGAATTATGGCCAACGGGGACCTCCTCTATCATATTCCCATCTATCGTTCTGCCTTAAAAGAAGATGGGACCTATGATTTTCATGAAAATTTTGATTATGTGAAACCATGGCTCAAACAAGCAGACTTGATTATAGGTGATTTTGAAGGCACTGTGAACAAGGACCACTATTTGGCTGGTTATCCTCTTTTTAATGCACCTGGAGAAGTTATGGATGCCATCAAGGATGCCGGTTATCAAGTATTAGACTTGGCGCATAACCATATCCTAGATTCACAAATAGAAGGTGTGGTCTCAACAGCAGATGCTATTGAGAAGGCAGGAATGACACCTATTGGAGTGTATACGCATGAGTCCCGTGATCAAGCTCCACTGGTTATCAAGGAAGTGAACGGTATTAAGGTGGCACTTTTGGCCTATTCTTATGGTTTTAATGGAATTGAGCAAAGTATTTCTCAGGAAGATTATAATCGCTATCTTTCAGACTTAAATGAAGACAAGATGAAGGCTGAAATTGAACGAGCAGAGAAGGAAGCAGATATCACCATTATCATGCCTCAGATGGGTGTGGAGTATCGCTTGGAACCAACTGAAGAACAAAAGGCTCTTTATCACAAGATGATCAATTGGGGAGCTGATATTATCTTTGGAGGGCACCCTCACGTAGTTGAACCATCTGAAACGGTTGAAAAGATGGAGACAAGAAACTCATTATCTATTCAATGGGGAACTTCATTTCCAATCAACGAATTGAAACCATGCAAGATGAAGAGAATGCTAAGTGGACAGAGCGTGGCGTGCTCATGGATGTGACTATTAAGAAAAAAGCCGGTAAGACGACAATCGAAACTGCCAAAGCGCATCCTTCTTGGGTAAACCGTACACCAAAAGGAACCTATTCTCCAGAAGGTTATCCACTCTTCCTTTACCAAACCTATATCTTAGAAGATTTTATCGAGGGTGGTAGTCATCGTGACAAGTTAGATGAAGCGACTAAGGAACGAATTGATACAGCCTATAAAGAAATGAACGAACATGTGGGATTGAAGTGGGATTAGCTTGAATCCAGAGGGAAGTAAATGACGATTAAGGTAATTGCAACAGATATGGACGGGACCTTGCTGGATGCTAGAGGCCAGCTTGATCTCCCACGCTTGGAAAGATTTTAGATCAGTTGGATCAAAGGGGTATTCGTTTTGTCATTGCGACGGGCAATGAAATTCACCGCATGAGGCAACTCCTGGAGCACTTGGTCGATCGAGTGGTTCTGGTTGTTGCAAACGGTGCTCGTATTTTTGAAAACAATGAATTGATTCAGGCTCAGACTTGGGATGATGCCATTGTCGATAAGACTTTGGCTCATTTCAAGGGTCGAGCGTGTCAGGATCAGTTTGTTGTGACGGCTATGAAGGGTGGTTTCGTCAAAGAAGGTACGATTTTTACAGACCTTGAAAGTTTTATGACTCCAGAAATGATTGAAAAATTCTACCAACGGATGCAATTTGTGGATGAGTTAACCTCTGACCTCTTTGGTGGTGTGCTCAAGATGAGTATGGTTGTTGGTGAGGAACGTTTGAGTTCGGTCTTGGAAGAAATCAATGACCTCTTTGATGGCCGTGTTCGGGCTGTATCCAGTGGCTATGGTTGCATTGATATCCTCCAAGCTGGGATTCATAAAGCATGGGGCTTGGAAGAATTACTCAAGCGCTGGGACTTGAACCCCCAACAAATCATGGCTTTTGGTGACAGTGAAAATGATGTTGAAATGCTTGAAATGGCTGGAATTGCCTATGCGATGGAAAATGCTGATGATAAAGCCAAAGCTGTGGCGACTTCTCTAGCGCCAGCCAACAGCCAAGGAGGAGTTTATCAAGTCTTGGAAAACTGGTTAGAAAAAGGAGAATGAAGTGGCAGTACAGTTATTAGAAAATTGGTTACTAAAGGAACAAGAAAAAATCCAAACCAAGTATCGTCACTTAAATCAAGTTTCTGTTGTAGAGCCAGATATTCTTTTTATTGGGGATTCCATTGTCGAATATTATCCTCTGCAGGAACTATTTGGGACTTCGAAGACGATTGTCAATCGAGGCATTCGAGGGTATCAGACAGGGCTGTTATTAGAAAATCTAGATGCGCATCTGTACGGTGGAGCAGTAGATAAAATTGTCCTTTTGATTGGGACAAATGATATCGGAAAAGATGTGCCTGTGAATGAGGCTCTCAATAACCTCGAAGCTATCATACAATCCATTGCTCGCGATTATCCATTGACTGAGATTAAATTGCTTTCTATTTTGCCAGTCAATGAGGGAGAAGAGTACAAGCAGACAGTCTATATCCGCACGAATGAAAAAATTCAGAAATGGAATCAAGCCTATCAAGAGCTTGCTTCTGCCTATATGCAGGTAGAATTTGTGCCAGTTTTTGATAGTTTGACAGACCAGGCAGGTCAACTCAAAAAAGATTATACAACTGATGGGTTGCACCTTAGTGTTGCTGGTTATCAGGTTTTGACAAAATCTTTGAAAGACTATCTTTTGTAGTTAATTGCTTTCCTTTTTGCATTTTTGTGTTAGATAAGGTATAATGGTTTTATTGTCTTTTGGGGTCGTTACGGATTCGACAGGCATTATGAGGCATATTTTGCGACTCGTGTGGCGACGTAAACGCTCAGTTAAATATAACTGCAAAAAATAACACTTCTTACGCTCTAGCTGCCTAAAAACCAGCAGGCGTGACCCGATTTGGATTGCTCGTGTTCAATGACAGGTCTTATTATTAGCGAGATACGATCAAGTCTTGTCTAGCGGCTTGATAAGAGATTGATAGACTCGCGGTTTCTAGGCTTGAGTTATGTGTCGAGGGACTGTTAAACGAATACATAACCTATGGTGTAGACAAATCATGTTAGCAGACTGTTTCGGACGTGGGTTCGACTCCCACCGGCTCCATTATTCCTTTGCATTCTTTTGCATTCCTTGGTAAAAACGTTGTTAAATCAACGTTTTTTGTTTTTGTCTTTGGTATTCCTTGGTATTCTTTTGCGAAAAAAGGATACAACATTTTGTTGTATCCTAAATATTAAATCAAGTCCTGAATTTTCTTAAGTTTTTATCATATTTTCTGTTATAATTAAGGTGCCTTAAGAAAAATATTAAGGTGCCTTAAGAAAAATAATGAAAAAACTAAATGTTTTTCATATAGTTTTCATTGTTTTAATAGTTTAAAGTCAATCTTATTTTTCTCTAATAGAAAATAATGAAAAAGTAGGTTTAGAAAGAGGTAAGTATCTATGTCTTCTCATAAAAAAGTGTCACTCTCTGAGATTAATCAATCTATCGATACTCCAAATAACAATCATTTCTGGCAAAATTTAAATGCCTTTTTAGGTCCGGGTGCTCTTGTCGCAGTTGGTTATATGGATCCAGGAAACTGGATTACCAGTGTAGTCGGTGGTGCTTCCTATAAGTATAGTCTCTTGTTTGTTATCTTGATTTCATCTCTCATTGCCATGCAACTTCAGCAGATGGCAGGAAAGCTTGGTATTGTAACCCAGATGGACCTGGCTCAAGCAACGGCTCATCATTCACCTAAATGGCTTCGTTATAGTCTATGGGTGATTTTAGAATTAGCCTTGATGGCGACAGATCTGGCAGAAGTTCTAGGTTCAGCGATTGCTCTCAATCTTCTCTTTAAGATTCCGATTATGATAGCAATTCTCTTGACCGTGTTGGATGTTTTTCTCTTATTGCTTCTGATGAAATTTGGCTTTAAGAAGATTGAAGCTATTGTGACAACACTGATTTTAACCATTCTAGCAATTTTTACCTATCTGGTAGCTTTGTCACATCCAAGCTTCCAAGGAATCGTTGAGGGTTATCTACCGAATGCAACCTTATTTGAAAGTCCCTTGCCAGGGCATGAAAGTCAATTAACCTTGGCACTAGGGATCGTGGGAGCAACGGTTATGCCCCATAACCTCTATTTGCATTCTTCCTTGTCACAAACTCGGAAAATCAATCACAAGGACAAGAATGATGTTCGAAAAGCCGTGCGCTTTATGACCTGGGATTCAAATCTCCAATTATCCTTGGCCTTTGTGGTTAACTCCCTTCTATTAATTCTCGGGGCGGCTCTCTTTTTCGGCCATGCATCTGAGATTTCTGCCTTCTCTCAAATGTATAATGCCTTGCAGGATTCTACTATTGCAGGAGCTATAGCTAGCTCGACCTTATCAACCTTGTTTGCCTTGGCTTTATTAGCCAGTGGTCAAAATTCGACAATTACGGGTACCTTGACTGGACAAATCGTTATGGAAGGTTTCTTGCATATGAGATTACCTCAATGGTTCATTCGTTTGGCAACTCGTCTCTTTGCCTTGTTGCCTGTCATGATTGTAGCGGTTCTGTTTGGTCATCAGGAAAAAACATTAGATCAGTTATTGGTTTATTCACAAGTCTTTCTTTCGATTGCTCTTCCATTTTCAATCTTCCCACTGATTTATCTAACTTCTAAGAAATCACTGATGGGAGAATTTACCAATGCCAAATGGAATACCATCCTTGGCTATATCGTTTCCATTATCTTAACAATTCTCAATGTGAAATTGTTATTTGATATTTTCTAAGAAATTCACCCGAGTTATAAAACAAGCATATAAGAAAAAAGATACCCAAGATTTCTGTACTGACCCCAAAAAGTTAGACAATTAATTTTAAGCAAGGATTTTAGTTCTGTATTTGTACAGGGGCTTAAAGTTCCTTTTTAGTTTTACCTTAATTCGTTTATTGTTGTAGTAATCAATATAGTCTACAATAGCTTGTTCCAATTGCTTAAGCGACTGAAACGACTTCTCATAACCATAAAACATTTCCGATTTCAGAATCCCAAAGAAGGACTCCATCATACCATTGTCTGGGCTGTTACCCTTACGTGACATGGATGCTTGAATTCCCTTACTCTCTAGGAATCGATGATAAGAATCGTGTTGGTATTGCCAGCCTTGGTCACTATGGAGAATGGTATTCTCGTAATGTTCCTCACCGAAAGCCTGGTCTAACATAGCTTTTACTTGTTCTAAGTTCGGTGATGTAGAAAGATTATAAGCGATGATTTCGCTGTTAAAACCATCTAAAACTGGCGATAAGTAAAGCTTTTGAGTGCTTGCTGGAATGGCAAATTCTGTCACATCTGTGTAGCACTTTTGCATTGGTTTGGTTGCTTCAAATTGACGTTGAATAAGATTATCTGCTTTCTTGCCAACCTCTCCTTGGTATGAAGAATACTTCCGTTTACGGCGAA